>JAAHHL010000364.1 GCA_010672185.1 Caldora sp. SIO3E6
TATTCCTGTACTAGGCATCGATCCTGCTTCAGGTCCTGCGGAAGCAGCACAAAAAGCTGGTATTCCTACTCAGTGCACTTTCTTTACTAAAGACTTAGCCCAACAACTGCGAGCAGAAGGAAAACAGGCAGATGTTTTCCTCGCCAACAATGTCTTAGCTCATGTACCAGACTTGAATGGTTTTGTTACAGGTATTGGTACGCTCTTGAAAGAAACTGGTGTAGCAGTAATCGAAGCACCTTATATAGTTGATTTAGTAGACCACTGCGAGTTTGACACCATTTACCATCAGCACCTGTGCTACTTTTCGGTGACGGCTTTGGATAAGTTATTTAGAAGCCACGGCTTGTTTCTCAATGACATCCAGCGTACTGCTATTCATGGTGGTTCATTGCGTCTGTTTGTTGAACCAGTGGAAGCAGTTCAAGAATCCGTTAAATCCCTTTTACAACTAGAAGTAGAACGAGGAGTAGATCGCATCGATTACTATCATAATTTTGCCCAGCGTGTCCAGGAGATTAAGGACTCGTTACTGGCTATTCTCTGGGATCTGAAGAAGCAAGGTAAGAAGGTTGTCGGGTACGGTGCAGCAGCTAAAGCGACAACAATGTTGAGCTATATAGGGGTTGATAAAACACTTCTTGATTATATAGTTGATTTGAATAAGTTCAAACACGGTCGCTATATGAGCATCAATCATCTGCCGATTTTCCCCCCCTCGAAACTGCTCGAAGATCAACCAGACTACGTTCTGATTCTGGCTTGGAATTTTGCCCAAGAAATTATGAAACAGCAAGAGGCTTATCAACAACAAGGAGGGAAATTTATTATCCCAATCCCTGAACCCACCGTTGTTTAGTGTTGTTGTTGTTTGTTGTTCGTTGCTTGTTATTTGTTGTTTGTACAGATGAGGCAACATCATTCTTGTCTGATAAATCTCGTAAGTACAGGAATAAGTATCTTAACCACTATTTTTTTAAAGAAAATCAAGATGAACCAACAGTCATTATTAAATCCCAATGAGCTAGGCTTAGAACTCAAATTAGTAGAATATACCTGTCCTAATTGTGGTCATCAGGAATTGGTAATTTTCTACGAAGTCAGAAACGTTCCTGTCCATAGTTGCCTGATGATGCCAACCCAGCAGGAAGCTCTGGATTTTCCCTGTGGTGATGTAGTTTTAGGCTACTGTGAAAATTGTGGTTTCGTGACTAATGTGGCCTTCGATGCTAAATGGTCAGCTTATGCGGCTAATTACGAAGATCAACAGAGTTTTTCACCTACTTTTAATAAATTTGCTAGTGGTTTAGCAAATCGCTTAATTGAAAAATATAATCTCCACAACAAAGATATTGTAGAAATTGGCTGTAGTAAAGGAGATTTCCTCATCTCTCTTTGTGAATTGGGAAATAATCGTGGAGTAGGGATTGATCCTTCCGTTGTACCAGGAAGGGTGCAGAGTGAAGCAGCTGACCGAGTAAGATTCATTCAAGACTATTATTCCCAAGAGCACGCTCAATATGTCGGCGATTTTATCTGCTGTCGCCATACCTTAGAGCATATCTATCCTACCGCTGAGTTTGTGCAAACAGTGCGAGACTCCATTGGCGATCGCACTGATACTGCTATATTCTTTGAAATTCCTGATATGACCCGTGTTTTGAAGGATATAGCATTTGAGGACATTTACTACGAGCACTGCTCTTATTTTACTCCTGGATCTCTAGCTCGCTTATTCCGTTCTTGCGGTTTCGAGGTTACCGATTTATATCGAGCTTATGATGAGCAATATCTGCTCATCGAAGCACTTCCTGTTGCTACCCCATCAAACAAGATACATCCCCTAGAGGAAAGTCTGGAGCAAATGGCTCAGGATATCAAACACTTTGTGGTTGAGATCAATAACAAATTCCAACAGTGGAAACAACATCTTCAGCAGATGGAGCAGCAGGGTAAACGAGTAGTTGTTTGGGGCTCTGGTTCTAAATGCGTTGCCTTCTTAACTACCCTCGATACCAAAGATCAAGTCCAATACATCGTTGATATTAACCCCCACCGTCAAGGAAAGTTTATTCCTGGGGTGGGCAAAGAAATTATGTCACCGGAATTTCTCAAAGAATACCAACCAGATCAAGTAATTGTGATGAATCGGATTTATTGTGGCGAAATTCAGGAAATGTTGGATAAGATGGGCGTAACAACAGAAGTTATACCAGTTTGAGTTTAAGCATCAACTTATTGATTGTTATTTGTCTCTTCAAAGAATACTCAAATTGGACTGTTGCCAAAGCATCTGGGTGTATCTCCATCTGAGTGCATCACCAACAAAAATCTTCATTACTCAGATGTCTTATGTTATCAATCAACAGTGATACTCAATCAAGAGCTCAGTTTAGCCAGAAACAGGAGAATACTACCAATTCTTCGGAGCAAAATAGTAAACCAAACACTGCTCCCCTTGTCAGCTTCGGGCTACCAGTATATAACCCTCAAGAAGCATACTTGCGTCAAATTCTTGATTCCCTGCTAGCACAGGATATTGAAGATATTGAGGTAGTTATTAGCGATAATGTTTCTGATAACGGTACACAGAAAATCTGTGAGGAATACACAATTCGCGATCCACGGGTTCGATACCATCGCAACGAAACCAATATCGGTCAAATTGACAACTTTAACCAAGTTCTGGAACTAGCACAGGGCAAGTATTTTCGTTGGATTGGTGCTGACGATTGGCTAGAGACCGATTATGCCCGTCGATGCGTAGAAGTCCTGGAAACTGAAGAGAAAAAGGACTTTATTGGTGTAACCACCTATTACGACGTCACCTATAACAATGGTCAACGCTACTACCGGGAATACCAGGGAGAGCATCTGGATTCACCCCTACCTTACGTAAGATTTCGGCGCATGGTATGGTTTATGAATGCTGACTTCGGCTTCATTGACCCCATCTACACTATGATGCGTCGAGAAGCGTTGCTCACAACCCGCTTACTACAGCATATACCCAGCATGGATCAGGTACTAGCGGTGGAACTGAGCTTGTTGGGTTGCTTTGCTCATGTACCAGCCTGTCTGGCTCACCGTCGCTGGAAGGATTTTGGCAAGATTCCCAAAGAACAACTCTATAAAGAATACTCCCCTAAACAGTACAAAAAGGTCAGCAAATCTGATTTATATGTCAGTAAAGCCTTCTTATCAACCGTTTGGAGAGCCTCAATCAGTAGTTGGCAAAAACTTCTTTGTTTGTGGCCTGTGGTAAACTTCACTGTAATCCGTATCTGGAATAGAAGTTACAATAATTTCTGCAAAATGAAAGGTGCAGTTAAGTCTTTTCTTGTCTCTAGTAAGATTTTAACTAGGTAAGAAAAATACTCCACAAAAGGTGTTAATTACAGCGCTTTCCTCTGCTATGAGGTACAACATCAATCAAGCAGTTTCAGGGATAGCGGGCTAATATCGTACTCCATAAGAGCGTAAAGCGCTGTATTAGATATTAGGTGTTAGTCATGGAATTTTTCAGTTATGCATCAGGCTCCAACTAAAATCTAACATCTAACATCATTAATTTAAAGTCTGAGATACTTTCAGCTAAGGTGCAACTACTATAGTAGTTCTCACAAAATGTATGGATAATATTCAAACTCCAAGGATTAAAACTAAAAGATATACCCGTCGCACTTTTCTGCAAACTAGTGCTTTAGCTTCTGCTGGCGTTGTCTTGTACGGATGCATGACCCAGCAAAACGAGCCTTTAATAGAAGTTTGGCACTTGCCGAAACGTTTTTCCCGCCGTTCTGCTGAACTGACTGCTAATATCTGTGGTACATTTTCGTCCCCAGTCAAGCAAGCCAAGTATCAACTCAACAATGGTAACTGGCTCGATATTGGTCAAGGGACATCGCGATTACCTGGGTCACTTTTTACTATTGAAATGAGGGCTGAAGATCTGCGTTCAGGAACTAACAATCTTACAATTGAGGCGAGTCCTGAGAGAGGTCAGCCGGAGACAACTTCTTTACAATTTGAATACGATCCTGAACCTATTAGCCTACCAGTCACAGTGGAATGGTCAAATGCAGATCTAGAAGTTCAAGATGGTTATTGGGAGACTTTTTCAGATAACGACGAATGGCGTGTGCGTCCTAAACCGGGTTTTGAAAGCTATGATCGAATACTCTCTGTCACAGGAGCTTTTCCTGGAGGTAGGCGGGTAGAAACAGACCTTATTTTCCGTAGCAGTTATAAAGAGAATACTCCTCTAAGACTATATGGCTTCGGTATTCTGCCCATGTGGGGTGGACATAAAGATAAGGTTGGTGTTAGTCCCCGTCGCGGTTGGATTTACAGCATTGCCTGGTTTCATCCTTATAGAAGTGGAGGGGGAGTAGAATTTGGATATAAAGATGGTGATGCTCCCAAACAATGGGTCGATTCTTATCGCCAATTCGAGCCGGAGACTGGTGTTAAGTACTTTATCAAAGCGGAGAGTTGGCCAGTATTGGATGAAGCTGGAGAACATCTATACTATAAGCAACGTATGAAATGGTGGCAAGAGGGAGAGCCAGAATCGGATCAATGGATAGAAGTAACTGACATAGAAGGGGCTCCGCTTCCTCAAGAAGAATACGCAGTCGCACTCATTGCTCATGAGTGTCAGGTAGATTTTGGCCCTGTGACTGTAACTTCTATTACAGGACCAGAAGACAGTTCCGATCCTTAATCAGCTATAAGTGATTCAATAATTGATAAACAACCAATAACCAATAACAAATAAAATGACTTGCCCTGTTTGTCAATCTCCAGATTTAGAGCTATTTTTTGCAATGTTGGAGATGCCAGTCTACTGTAATCTCCTCTGGCCAGAACAACAAGCAGCTAGAAATTGTCCTAAGGGAGATATCAAACTAGCTTTCTGCCCTAGCTGTGGTTTTATTACCAATGTGGCTTTTGATCCAGCCAAGTTAGGCTATTCCCAGGACTATGAAAACTCCTTGCACTACTCTCCCCGGTTTCAAGAATATGCCCAATCCCTGGCTAACGGCTTGGTAGAAAACCACCATCTCTATGACAAAGATATTATTGAAATTGGTTGCGGCAAAGGGGATTTTCTGATCTCCCTGTGCGAATTAGGCAATAACCGAGGGGTAGGTTTTGATCCGAGTTATGTTCCTCGATCTGAACATAGCTCAATGGAAGACCAAGTTCAATTTGTTCAGGATTTTTATTCGGAAGACTATCAAGACTATCAAGCCGATTTGATTGCTTGTCGCCATACTCTGGAACATATCCCCAATCCAGCTGACTTGCTCTATTCCCTACGACAGTCAATTGGTAATCGCCTTAGTACCAGGGTGTTTTTTGAAGTCCCCAATGCCCTAGATACATTTCGTAATCTAGCAGTTTGGGACATTATCTATGAACACTGCTGTTATTTTGCCCCCACTTCCCTGATCAAAGCCTTTACCAGTTGCGGATTTAAGGTTAGCAATGTGAGGGAAGAGTTTGGAGGGCAATTCCTGTGCCTAGAAGCTGTGCCAACCGACACAGAGGAGCCTGTTACCAATGAGAGACAGGATGAAGTCGAAGCCTTGAGCCGCGATATTGCTGCCTTTACCACGAAGTTCAACGCTAAAGTAGAAACTTGGCAGCAAGAATTAGCCCAAATCACTCAGGCTGGAAAAAAAGTAGTAGTTTGGGGTGCAGGTTCCAAAGGGGTTACCTTCCTAAATATCCTCAAGCTTCAAGATGTGGTTGAATATGCAGTAGATCTCAATCCCCGTAAACAAGGCATGTACGTTGCGGGAACAGGGCAGAAAATTGTCCCACCGGAGTTGATGCGAGACTACAAACCAGATGTAGTCATTGTGGTGAATCCTCTCTATGAGCAGGAAATTCGACAACTACTCGCTGGTTGGAACTTACATCCTGAGTTTATGTGTGTTTAAATTTTGAGATATAGCAGTACGCACTAAGGTTAGGACAACTCTTACTTCTAAAACCTTGTTAGAGTCAACTTCTGCCTTCTGCCCTCTGCCTTCTGCCTTGCGCGTAGCGCTATATAAGGGGCGGGTTTAGTCAATGTTTACCAATGCAATTGCTGTGTCTTTAATTAAACAATATTCAGTCTGCTGTATTAGAACACAAGCAAGTCCCTAAACCTATTTCTTTGGATTCAGCTATGTCTTCTAAAACATCTCCAAACCAATTTCTCTTAGGTTTAGCCTGGTTAGGCAAAAGCTTAACTATCTTATTATCATTGATTTTTGCCGTTCTGACGATCGCAGCCCTTTATATCAAGTTCTCTCTCGACGATAAAATTCTTCATTTTCTCTGGATTGCCTTAATTGTAACGGGTTTACTCCTAATTTTTGTAGTTATTATTCAACTGATTTACTGGTTTAGTAAACCTATTATTCTACCGCCAACTAATAAGCAACACACCACCATTGGACTTATCTTCATTCAGGGAGAAGGGGTCAAAGCTAAAGCATACACTGAAATTGCAATTGCAATTCAAGCCGCTGCTTCTGATTTAGATATCTGGGTGGGTATTCCCAAATTCATTGGGGAATCTCCGATTCCGCGAGAATTGGGATTAGCGGTGAATAATACGATTCGCAAGATGAAGCAGCAAGGAATGCCAGAGACTGCTAACCTCTTCTTCATTGCCCATTCTGTCGGTGGAATTGCCCTGTCAAAGTATCTTAATGTTTTTCATGAGTCAGTCAATGCCAAAGGCCAAATTCTCATGGGGTCGTATTTAGGGAAATGGTATTTTTCAAAGTTAGATGCTCATGGAAAGACAATCGTTAATTATCCGGTTCCTACCTTAACAATCGGGGGGACTTTAGATGGACTCGCTCGAATTACCCGTATCGCAACTGCATATTGGTATCAACAGGAAAATCATTCAAAGCACTCCCAACTCGATCGCGACAAGTTTCCTGTGGTCGTAATCGAAGGTGCAAGCC
>JAAHHL010000365.1 GCA_010672185.1 Caldora sp. SIO3E6
TCTCAGCACAGTAAAGGCTTCGTCTGGTTCAAGCATGACCAAATCTGGCCCAAATACAGTTCTTGCCGTTCTGTTTTTATAATCATGGAGTTGCACTACTGCATTTTGGGGCACATGAAAGACCACCGCTTGAGTTTTATCCCGTTGGGGTAGACGTTTACTTGCGGGGGATCTTTGCTCCGACTCATTGCCTCCCGCCACAGGATATTGCCCCCTGTCAGAAAACGGGTCAATTTTTTGCCTGAGTAGTTTTTCCACAACAGTGGGCAGTTCTTTTTCCCAAAGCTCTTCGTAGGGACTTAACATATAAGCTTGGGGGCCACCAACTAGCTTCAATTCACCGTTTTGAGTGTCCCTAACGTAGATCCCTTCATTCTTATCCAGGGGAATAGCTTGGCGCTTCTCCAAAACTTCTACTTCTACCTGAGGAATATAGTCTCTCGGACCGGCAATCATCCACAAATCCCCAGGCTGACGAGTAATGGCATCATCCCCTTCCCCCTCACGGAAAGCTTCTTTGGCTTTGAGCAACAGTGCTTCTTGCTCTCCCAAAACATAAACTTCTTGGATACCTCCCTTAAGGAATTCACCAGGGTGCAAGAAGAAAGAAGTTCTTCCCTGACGCACTTCCTGCATTCCCAGCTGGGGTTTGCCAGACTGATCAATCGGATCCACCACAATACACCATTGGCGATCGCTTAGAGTAGTAATGGTAACTTCTCCTACCACATCTTCATAAACATCGGGAATGTGGATTTCTGTATCTTCAAAAGTGACTAACCATTCATCTCCAGCTTTCCGTTGCCTACCAAAAACATCCGTAAAAGTCCGTTGAGCTGTCAGATATAATGCTTGTTGTTCCGTTAAAATATAAGCATTAACGATACGAACCACTTCTTCATCTACCCCTGGTAAGTAAGCTCCTTCTTCCCTCACTAGCCACTCTTCCCCGGCTCTACGTCTTTGCCCTTGACGATCCGTACAATTTTGTCTTGAGCGCAGACGTAAAGCTTGGTTAGTTTTGATAATCTGGGCAGTGATAGTTTCTAGAACTTCTACTTCTACCCGAGGCAGATAAGTTCCAGGCCCTTCAAACAACCATTCATCTCCTGCTAAAAGATCGATAGTTTCCCTTTGAACTTCTCCTTCTACTGTTACCGTCACCGTGTCAGAGAAATCCCGAATCGCTCTGAGACGCAGTGCTTGATTAGTTTCAACTACCTGTAGTCGCCTTACTTCTCCTACTAATTCTTCCCCTGGATAGAGAGGAAAAGGGTCTTGAGTAAAGCGAATTTCTTGGTCACCGTAACGTAGTCTAATTTGACCATGTTCATCAGCAAAGGGTTGATTTGTCTCCTCCCTGAGGACTGGATTAGACACCATACAATAATACCGAGGTGGTACGACAATCATTGGTTGAGGTTTTAAAACCAGTCGTTCATGATCCCGCAGGGTAATAGTTTGAGGACCAACCTCCAGCCTAGTAACACCAGTGTTGTTATCGAGGACATGAATAAACTGTTGGGGTTTAAGGCGAATTACATTACTGGTAGTTCGGGGAACGTCGAGTTTCTCCTCGGTGGTACTCATAGTTTGTTATTGGTTATTTTCACATCTTTATCAAACTCCAAGTTAACCTGTCTTCTTTGAGCATGTCACACCGAACCGCGCGATCGCACTCTAATCGTATCTCACAAATGTTATCAATGGATAATTGATAATTTGGTCAAGTGATCACACTACAACACAATTCTCAGCTAACCACAATGCTAATTCACTCTGAGTGATGTTTCCTTGTGCTAGATTAAGCATAATATCAACAGCCTCAACTTCGGTAGCCCTGAGTTCATGACCATTTCTCAATAAAAAGACTGCCATAACGACAAAAGCAATTCGCTTATTTCCATCTACAAAACAATGATTTTTTACTAAACCATATCCGTAAGCAGCTGCTAAATCATAGAGATTAGAATTTGATTGATAGTATGCTAATTGTTGAGGATGGAAAAGAGTTAATTCTAATGCTCCCTCATTTAAGATACCTGAATGTCCACCGTAGTCTTTGATAAGTTCTTGATGTAGTGCAATCACTTCTTTGAGCGTCAGCCAGGAATAGGTTATGGTCATTGCTCTGCCAACGTTTTTAAGGTATTGCGGTATCGTTTTTTAACTTGTTGGTAAGCTTTCATGGTTTCTGCGAAATTAGGATCATAGGGGGATAAAACTATTCGACCATCGGCTTCTTTGGTGATAAAAACTTCATCTCCTGATTCTACTCCTAAGTGTTTGAGGTATTCTTGGGGAAAAGTTGCACCAACGGAATTACCAATTTTGCGAAATTTTAGGGTGTCCATTTGGTTAATTTATAGTTTTGTAACTACATTATTATAACATGCAGCAATAAAGTTATCGAATTGTTCAATACAGCGCTTAGCGCTCTAACAAAGTACAGCAGATAAAAGTCCCCCTTTTTAAGGGGGATTTAGGGGGATCAACAATCTACCCCATAGCAGAGCAAACTGCTTTAGGTCTAAGATCACATGGTTGCGATCGCACTGAAAACGGGAAGAGAAATTGAGTACCTATCGTAGGGTGTGTTAGCGCAGCGTAACGCACCGAATTCTGGGTTACGATCATTTTTAAAAATCTCCTAAAACTCTTAAGTCATAATAAGATAGAATAAAACTAGTACCTATCGTAGGGTGTGTTAGCGCAGCGTAACACACCAAATTCTGGGTACGATCATTTTTAAAAATTTCCTAAAACTCTTAAGTCATAATTAAGATAGAATAAAACTAGTGCTCAGGCAAAGGTTGAGGTTGGCTATGGTTTCCATCAACTACAAACCAATACTCGAACAGGTCGATTCTCAGCATTCACAAAGCCTCTGTGAAGGAGCATCGCTCCGGGAAACACTGCCGACAATGTACGATTTGCCCAGTGAGTATCCAGAGGAGCCAGGTTTACCCGATCAATTTCATCTTTTACAACCACAATTGCTCCGTCGCACTCTTCGGTTGAATAATTACTCTAGTGACAATTATCTTATTGCCTCGAACCTTAACCTCTACTATGATGTTAATCATATTCTGTGGCATAAGCGTCCCGACTGGTTTCTAGCAGTGGATGTACCTTACTTGTATGATGGAGAGGAATTGCGGTGGAGTTATGTGGTTTGGCAGGAAGGTAAAAGTCCGTATGTAGTGATTGAACTTTTATCTCCAGGTACGGAAGTTGAAGATTTGGGACGCTTCTATGATGAAACTTCTAAAATTACCGATACAGAATCAGCAATTCCAGCAGTTAATCCTGAGGAAAATATATCCCAACCAACCGCAACCAAATTTCCTACCAAGCTAGAGGTATACGAGAAATATTTGCAGGTTCCTCACTATATTGTCTATAGCCGCTACACTCAAAAGTTGCGCTATTTCAAATGGTCGGGAGGACAATATCAGGAACAATCCCTTAACCTAGAAAACCCAATGGTTTGGTTAGCAGATTTAGAGATTGGTTTGGGAATTTGGGAGGGAGTATTTGAAAATGTCCCTTATTATTGGTTACGCTGGTGCGATCGAGCTGGTAACTGGCGGTTAACTGATATAGAGCAATCAGAGCAACGGTTAGAGCCATCAGAGCAACGGTTAGAGCAGGAGCGTGCTGCCAAAGAACAAGCCGAGGCTAAATTAATGCAAGCTGCCCGAAATCTAATGGAGACAGGAATGGAAATTGAGGAGGTTGCTCAAATATTGGGGTTATCGGAAGTGCAGTTAAAAGCTCTCCAATCGTGACATTAATCTCATACAAATTCTCTTCATCAGTTTCCTGTGGAACAGGCATCCTGCCTGTAATTGTCTTGTAGATTTATTTAGGGATAGAGTTTGGTTATTCTAAGATGGCGGCAGGGCGGGTCTTGATCGGAAGATTCTGGTAAAATGAGCACCAATGGATGGGGATGTTGGGAAATTTGATTGGGTTAGGTTTGTGGATGCGATCGCATTACAGCCAAGAAAGCCCTGGTAGTAGATGATGTTTGCGCAGCTACAAGTTCTACAGTAGCCACTTTAATCTAGAGTATTGCTGGACATTTATACCTATTGCCCGCCACTGTTCTATTTTGTCATCATCGCTAGTATGGATTGTCAAACTGGGCAAATGCTTTAAAGGTGACACATCTGTTACCTGGGTTTCGGACAAATCCAATTTTTGGAGCTGGATAAGTCCACTCAAGGGGGAAACATCTGTTATCTGGGTTCTCGACAAATCCAATTTTTGGAGCTGGATAAGTCCACTCAAGGGGGAAACATCTGTTATCTGGGTTCTCGACAAGTTCAATTTTTGGAGCTGGCTAAGTCCACTTAAAGGGGAGAAATCTGTTATCTGGGTTCCAGACAAATCTAATTGTTTGAGCTGGGTGATTCCATTCAAAGGGGAGACATCTGTTACCTGGGTTCCGGAAAAAGACAATTGCTTGAGCTGGGTGAGTCCACTCAAAGGAGAGACATCTGTTATTTGGGTTCTAGACAAATCTAATTCTTGGAGCTGAGTAAGTCCACTCAAGGGAGAAAAATCTGTTACCTGGGTTCCTGATAAATTCAATTCTTGGAGCTGGGTAAGTCTACTCAAGGGAGAAAAATCGGTTATCTGGGTTTCGGACAACTCCAATTCTTGGAGCTGGGTAAGTCCACTCAAAGGAGAAAAATCTGTTATTTGGGTTCCTGATAAATGCAATTCTTGGAGTTGGGCAAGTCCACTTAAAGGAGATACATCTGAGATTTGGGTTCCTGATAAATGCAATTCTTGGAGCTGGGTAAGTCCACTTAAAGGAAAAACATCTGAGATTTGAGTTCTTCCTAAATGTAATCTTTGCATATTAGATAAAACTTGGGAGAGATAAGCACGCTGATCGAAAACATCCCAACCCCCTCCCATGGCAAGACTAATTAAATACTGTTCTATTACTGACTCAAAACTCGCCTTTGAATATTCCACAAGAGTTTGCATCGCCGTATTAGTGCCAATCTCTACTAAAGCTGCAATACATTGACAGGCTTCATAGGCAGAATAGTGGGGTTTATATTCGAGTAGGGGAACTATCTCATTACCTACCCTTGCTACCATTTTTACTTCATCGTCATCTTTAGGAGGTAGTAATTTTCTTGCACAAGTTAAAACTTTATTGCGAGTTTTCTGCTTTACTGTCGTTGCTGTTTCTAAACAAGCAACCGCCAAGAGATGCAAGTAGTTAGTTGTTTCTGGCTGACTATTGCCTTGCTTAATAAGGAAATTTAAAAGTTGTACTCGCTCTTTAGGACGAGCCAAACCAGCGGCGACGATAATCGATTCTCGCCATTGGTCATCCGTTACTTTCTGCAATAGCTCTTCAAGACTATCATCATCTAGTGCTGCTTTCGCTGCCAAATATTCTTGAAACGTGCGATGAGCAAAATCAATTTGTCCCACTACTGGTTCCCGTAACAATCCCGCTCTATCGACAAACAGAGCTCGAATCTGCTTACCGGTTACCGTTGTTGGCAAACTGGTATTGGCCAATTCTGTGTCAAAATGTTTATCAACCCGCTCTGCTTCTAAATCTGAACGGTTCAAGCGCATTAGCCTTAAAGCTAAGCTCTGAAGTAATTCGATTTTTTGATCTTCATTGAGTCCAGTGGGATAGGTTTCATCCAGCTGAATTTTGCGTCCCTCATCCCGCCGATTCAACAACATATCAATACATTCCCGATAAAGTTGTAACCTAGCACTGGGTAAAGTTTCTCGTCGCTCCCGGTGCAAGGCACAAATCATTGCACAGAGCAAGGGGGTGGATGCCAACTGTCGTAATTCCCGGCGCTGGCGCAATTGTCGCTTCAAATTCTTTGCCATTTGCCTGGGAGTTTCTGATTGACTGTTGGCTATTTCATCCGAGGGTAAAGCCGAATGCCAGCGCTCGATAAACTGCTCTACATTAGTGCCACTCATCGGTTCCAGGGTCAGGTTAACAAAATCTTGTGCTTTAACCCAATCTTCCCATTCCTGCCACTCTTCCCCCTGGAAATTTTTCAAACCCGATGGGCGTGAAGTGACAATATAGGTTACTTTACTAAAATCTCGCACTAAATCCTTCAGTGCTTCAAAAAAGTCTAGTCGTTCTTTTCTGGGTAACTCATCGACACCATCAATCAAAACTAGCGCTTGTCCAAAATTGAGATAACGATGAACCCAATCAGCAGGCATCGTGGCAACAAAATTGCGAGCAATCAATGCCGGAAACTGTTCTGGTGGGGGAAACTTTTCACCAACTAAACTCCGCAATCGAATAAAAAAAGGAATCTTGTAATTCCAATCCTGCAATGCTGGGGGGAAACTCCGACTGGCAGCACGTACTGCAAGCCATTGTAACAGGGTACTTTTTCCCGCTCCCGCAGCACCGCGAATCACTAAGCGCTGATGATGACAAATTACCTTATCAATGGGGCGGGATCTACATCCCCATTCTCTTTCCCATTGCTCATTACCCATCAACGTTAGCAGTGATTTTTCACTATCTTCACTCCTTTCACCAGCTCCACTCACCGATAGGGTAATATAGGCCATACTAAGATTTTGACGACTCGTTAGCCGATCCATCCGAGGCAACCCAAATAGTTCCAAGCGATCCAATTTATCTTGAATAATGCTGCGATACTGGAGTGCAAATTCATCTGCTGCTTGAATCGATTGCTCTCTCAACTCCTTTAATTGATTGGCAATTTCCTCTAATCGCTTAAGTATGGTTGTTGTTCGCTGTAGGGTGGTTGCAGTGGTACTCAAGGTAAAACCTTTTAACTCAGGTGCAACTTCGATTAAACTTTGACTTACTACAGCAATTGCTTGCTTATACAAAGCTTTTTCATCGGACGATAACCATTTAGTTGCCTCTGGATTAGCCTTCAGCAAATATTGCTTGAGTTTTTCC
>JAAHHL010000366.1 GCA_010672185.1 Caldora sp. SIO3E6
AATAAGTAATAAGTTAAGAGTTCAGGAGGAATTTTCTGGTAAAAGTGCAAGGTTTTTGAACTAAAAAATACCATTTCCTTGCACTTGGCGAGACTGAAAACGATTGAAAAGCTTGTCTGGCATGGCTGACCCACTTCCTGAAGCAAACCCTACTTAGGGCTTGGGAGAATAAGTTAGAAAAGGAAAAAAAGGGGGATAATAGTTGTAGGGAGCGCAATGGTAAGGTTATATTCGGTTAATCACTTATATTGATTTCAAACAGGTATCCTTGTTGGATGATTGGCCAGTTACTTACATACCATGGTGCAAAAGCCTTTCCTCCCGCCCAAGGTACGGCAGAGGAACAAGCAAACAATTTGCAGGATGAATGAGCACTGCAATCACCGTTAGAATCAATAACGGCGACACTGCTAATATTCATTACAGGTAGAAAAATTTCTCTGATTCGTTCTTGTGATTGCGGATCGATACAGATGATTTTACCGCCAAACCAAAATGTCAGCCAAAGACGACCTGCTGCATCGACAGCCAATCCATCCGGTAGTCCTTCATTTTCATCAGCAACAATCAATTTATAAGCGTGATGAAGCTTGGTTTGCTCGGAATTAAAAATGAAGACATGGACAGCACACTCTAAACTATCAATCAGATAAAGTGATCGCCCATCTGGTGATAGTGCCATACCGTTAGCATAACTGAGTCCCGTAAACACTTCCCGCACTTGCCCTTGAATATCCCTCCCTAGCAGTACACCCTTTCCCTTAATCCCTGTGGCGTTCTCAACAACAGTGTTAAACCAGATATTTCCAGTTGTGTCAGCAATCACATCATTACAAACCAACTGTTTTCCCTGATATTCTTGAATAATTGGTGTGATCTTGTGGGTATTGAGATTGAATTCCACCAGTCCTAACTCCCCAGATAACACTACCGCTTCTGTCCCCGATACTGCAAGACCGTAACACAAACCCGGTAAGGGGAAACGCTCAACTTTGCGGGTTTTTAAGCACATTTGGAGCAACTGAGGCTTACCATAATCCAGGCAAAATAGTCTATTGCTTTGCGGATAGTAGAAAAGTCCCTCACCCCCCTGAAGAGTGCAGTCTGCCACCACAGTAACTTGATAAGCTGGTGAACGTCGTTCTAGCAGCAAAGAATTGCGTAGATGCTCGCCATAATACTGTAGTGCAGCTCGATTAGTGCCAACGAGGTTGAGTTCTGCCAAGGGAGTTGGATGATAATAGGTGTCTTTAATTTGCTCTGGTGGTTCACAATTAAAGGTAATAAGTTGCTGGCAACTGAGGGTTTGTTGGGCAAGGCTAAAATCAAACAGTGTTGAGGCGAGACCACTTTGACGGGTTGATAGATATAGGCGACAACTAGTGCGCCTTGGTTCTGCTATTGTCTGGTGGGGAATCTGGGGACAAATTCCCTGAGCTAAGGTTAGAGCAGCTTGGCGCAAATTAAAATTCAAACTCTGCCGATATAGAAAGTCAAAAGTGGCACTCATACGGGCATTAATTTCAATCAAAATCGGGGAGTCTTCCTCTTGAAGCCAAAACTCAGCGCTGAAAAAGCTATTGTCTAGACCGCTATTGTTAATAAAATTAGCGACGCGATCGTAAATAGCCTTTTGTTGTACCTTACTCGCTTGAGAGGGAAAGGCATAACAATCTACCGATCCGTCCTTTGCTTCGACAGTATCCACTAACCCCAAGAAATGCACCTGTCCTCTATAAACAAAACCATCACAGGTCAAAGCTTGACCAGAAATCATCTCTTCCACTAAAAGCGGAACTTGAGATGTTACTGCTAAAGGATATTTTGTGTGAGGGACAAAGGTTTGGAAAAAAGTTCGATACATTTCCCACCAAGGTTGATAAGCCTTTGCCAAGTCTTGACATATCTGCTGTAACTGTTCGGGTCTATCGACCCGCGCACAAAACATACCGTAACTAGAGCAAACTGGTTTAACAAATACAGGAAAATTTAGCTTATTTTTAATACGCTCCTCAAATAATATTTCTCCTTTATAACCCAGTTGTACAAGTTCATAATTAGGAGCTAACGGATCAACCTCTCGGCAATAAAACTTATGGAAACACTGCAAGACGCTTTCAACCTGAGGACCAAATAAATTGAGATTTTGACAGACTACAGCAGCTAGCAAATTAGCGATATCAAAACTATAGTAAACAGCCTCAATGTGATGTACTTTAGCATACGCGATCGCCTCTTGACAAAAGGCTACTAAATCGACTTTACTTTTGAGTTTAGGTGGCGTTGTTTGTAGAGCGGAATATTCTAAGCAATGGAAGCAATAAGTAGAAAATTCAGCGCGAGCAAATAACTGCTTCTCATCCTGAGATGGACACAAAACCAATACAGCAATTAGTTCATCTTGTTGATTAACATCATGGATTAGAGTAACTGTTGCTACTTTGAGCATGAACTTAGAGGAGATAATGCACTTATTCAACAGAACTTATATAGTACTTGAAAAATGCACGACCCTTTAACTTGTCACCAATGGCTGATAGCTGATAGCTATATCTCAGTGGCATCTAACCACATTACCCCAAACAAATCGTGACCAACACCATAACCTGGTTGTTGTGTTGCTTCCAATTGCCGCAACACCTTAGCAAGCATGAACTCGACTTTTTGTCGGTACAGGTGTTTTTCAGAAATCTGTTGCAATTCTTCTGATGCTGCTGCCTTAAATTCTCGAACCTCTGGAGGTAATTCAACAGGCTCCACTGCCAAAGATTTATCCAATAATTCTGCTGCATCACTCACCAGAGTATTCCACCAACCAGAGAATTTCCTAAAGAACTCCAAGATGTGTTTTGGTGCAGATCCTAACTCCACTGAAAAAATAAGTTGGCTCAACTGAGTCTCTTGTGAGGGGTCGAGCAAACTATTGATTAGATTGCGATACTGGGGCAACCCTGGGTTGAATTGTCCCGTTGAAGTATGACGCCCTACCATAATAGAGCGATCAAAAAACGTAAACTTCTCAACAGGGCAACCTACCGCATGAGTTGCCTGCTGCATAATTTCTTGCAAGTGCTGCTGGGAGTAAAAACTCATCCATATGGGTTCTTTATCGCCTTCCGTCTCAAAAAAGCTCATCGCGTAATCCCAACGACTTTCTTGCCATTTAGGTGTCCACTCAATACTGTAACGCCCCAAGACATCGACAACCACAGCGCACTGGGAGCGATTCTGGCAAACATTCGTAACAATCGTTTTGAGGGCTTGGTAAAGTTCCTCGTGAGTGAGATGAGAGTAGGGAACTCCGCAAGAGAGATATAAATCGAAGGGTCGCTGTAACTGCCTAGTCCGAATATCTGCACATTCAAACCGAACGTTACTACAATTCCCATAGAGATTGCTAGCAGTTTCCACCATTTGGGAACTGATATCAATTCCCAAGTAATCTAGATATTCACTGCTACCTAGGTCTGATTCCTCTGACAATAGCGTTGAGAGCAAAACATATCCGTCACCCGTTCCTGAACCCACATCAAGAACCCGTAGCTTCTTTTCCTTCTGGTTTTTTAATGGTGCGATCGCTCTGTTAAACACTGAACGAGAGAAAGGTTCCTCCCATAATACTTTTACACCATCACGACGACCTTGTGATAGGTAATGTTGAACCGCATTGCTTTGGTCGTACACGGTCTCAATTTGCTTTGGACTTACTTTCATTGCAATCTACGGAATATCAAGTGTGGTAGAAACGCAGCTTCACTTGGAGCCTCATCGGCAAAATAAGGCAATATAGAGCAGGAAGACAAGGGAGTTTTCCTCTATTGTCTAAGGTTTTTGTATCTAGGGGCTCAACTATCCTTGCACCTTCGTAGTAAATTCCAGACCATCTACCACCTAGCACCTAATCATGGCATCTTCAAATCTCAGAATAGTCTGTCTGCTCCCTAGTGCAACAGAAATTGTCGCAGCTTTGGGATTAACGGAGCAAATTGTCGGGCGATCGCACGAATGTGACTACCCCCCAGAAATCCTCAATCGTCCCATTTGTACCACAGCAAGTATCGACAGCGAGCAACCCAGTGCCCAGATTGATGCTGATATCCTCGATTTAGTCCAAAAAGCCATCAGCATCTACCAGCTGAAAACCGATGTTCTCGAACAATTACAGCCAACCCATATTATTACCCAAGATCAATGTGATGTCTGTGCTGTCAACTTCGATGTTGTTGAACAAGCAGTAGGAGAACTCACCTCCAGCCACCCTCAATTAATTTCCTTACAACCTAACTTACTACCAGATATTTGGGCAGATATTGAACAAGTTGCTACCAAGCTAGGAGTAGCTTCCCAACCCCTACTAACTCAACTCCACTCCCGTGTCGAGGCTTGTCGGCAAAAAACCCAAGTTCTCCCGGATAACCAGCGTCCTACCGTAGTTGGTATTGAGTGGACAGATCCTCTAATGGCAACCGGCAACTGGATTCCTGAACTGATCACCATTGCTGGGGGTAATTCTCTCTTGGGAGCCTGGGGGAACCATTCCCCTTACCTAGAATGGGAGCAACTAGTAGCAGCAGATCCAGAAATCATTATTATTATGCCCTGCGGCTTTGATTTAGATCGCACTCAGGTAGAAGGACAACAACTGACACAGCGGTTAGAATGGTCTAGTTTACAAGCTGTCCGCAACGGCAAAGTTTACCTAGCAGATGGCAATTCTTATTTCAATAGACCAGGGCCTAGGTTAGTAGATTCTCTAGAAATTTTAGCAGAGATTTTGCACCCGGAACTGTTTTATTTTGGCTATCAAGACACTGGTTGGAAGCGCTTTGAGGCAGGTAATGCTTAAGCAACTGATTTTGGAAAACTGGAGAAGTTTTGGTCAGGCAGAACTTCCTCTTCAACCACTGACTGTTCTTATCGGAAAAAACGCTAGTGGCAAATCTAATGCCATTGAAGCGTTGAAATTTCTCAAAAGAATAGTCAAAGGAGAAGAAATTAAAACAGCTTTATCTGGAAATGGAATGCGTCCCTTACTTTCCAGTCTAGTCGAGGGAAGAGTACCCAGCTCAAAGCCTTATTTTACTCTAAAAGTCTTAGTTCAAGGAGAGAATGAGAGCATCAATTACCTCTACGTAATTACCGTACAAACTCAACCCCAAATTCAACTGTTTTACGAATATCTAGTGCGTCGGGAGTATAAACCGAATCAACAACATCCGCTGCAAACTTCCCTGCTAGAAACTCATCTCATCTTAGCAAATTCTCCTCAAATTGCCGCCGAAATTTATAGTAAAGAACACTCTTATTTACAAGTTTTATGGTCAAGAACTCATGCAATCTTGAGTCGGATGAAGGGAGTTTATACCCCGATGCACTTGGTTGAAGGGATCCAGGCAGTTAGTCAGACCCTGGAGGATATTTTGATCCTGAATCCCATTCCTGAGCGAATGCGGAATTATTCCAGGCTAGCTCAAAACTTGGCAAGTGATGCTTCTAATATTGCCGGAGTCTTAGCTGCCTTACCAGAAAAACAGAAAATTCAGGTAGAATCAACTATATCCGTTTACGCAAGACAGTTAGCAGAAGTAGATATTCAAAGACTGTGGACAGAAAAAGTGGGTAGATTTGGCACAGAAGCCATGCTCTACTGTGAGGAATTTTGGCAACCAGCTCAATCTATAGAGATCGATGCCCGAAGTCTGTCCGATGGAACCCTACGCTGGTTAGCAATTTTGACAGCACTGCTGACGGGGACACCAGGCAGTCAAATCATTATTGAAAATGTAGACTATGGACTTTACCCTGCTCATTTTAATTTAATTTTAACGATAATTCAAGAAATCAGTGCCAGACGAAATATTGATTTATTAATTACTACCCATAATCCCACTTTAATTGATATCCTAGGGTCAGAAATAGTACTTTTTCTCATCGTCGCTCATCGAGATTCAGCAACGGGAGAAAGTCAACTTACCCGGTTGGAAAATCGTAAAAATCTACCCCAGTTGATGACTTCTGGTGATAAGTGGTAGGTGTTAGGTGTTAGGTGGTAGGTGTTAGGTGTTAGGTGTTAGGTGGTAGGTCTTTCTAGTGTGAAGTACATCCAACTGTTATCCAGCCGATTCCCAATTCCCAATTCCCGATTCCCGATTCCCAATTCCCGATTCCCAATTCCCGATTCTCGATTCCCAATTCCCAATTCTAAATTCTAAATTCTAAATTCTAAATTCTCATGATGCAATACCGAAGATTTGGACGCACAGAATTGTCAATGCCAGTGTTTTCCTGCGGTGGTATGCGCTACCAGTTTAAGTGGCAGGATCTCCCGGCGGGGGAGATTCCCCAAGACAATCAACGGAATCTGGAAGCGACCATTCGCCGTTCTCTAGAAGTAGGCATTAATCACATCGAAACGGCTCGTGACTATGGTACATCAGAAATGCAGTTGGGTATGATCTTGCCCCATCTTCCTCGGGAGCAAATGATTGTGCAAACTAAGGTTTCTCCTAAACCAGACTCTCAGGAATTTCGACGTAAGTTTGAGCAATCCTTGGCTTTACTGAAGCTAGACTATGTAGATTTATTCTCGTTGCATGGTATCAATACTGATGAACTACTGGACTATAGTACCCGTCCTGGTGGATGTTTGGAGGTAGCAAGACAACTACAAGCGGAGGGAAAGGTGCGGTTTATTGGTTTTTCTACTCACGGTCCTACAGATGTGATTGTCAAAGCGATCAAAACTAACCAGTTTGACTATCTTAACCTGCACTGGTACTACATTAATCAGTCTAACTGGCCTGCTATCGAAGCTGCCCACCGTCACGATCTGGGAGTGTTTATTATTAGTCCCTCGGATAAAGGGGGAATGCTCTACCAACCACCATCAAGATTAGTTGAACTCTGTTCTCCTCTGAGTCCAATGGTATTTAATGATTTGTT
>JAAHHL010000367.1 GCA_010672185.1 Caldora sp. SIO3E6
CATTCGACGTCAGTTGGAGGGATTGTTGTAATTTGTTGTTTGTTGTTTGTTGTTGGTTGTTGGTTGTTTGTCGTTTGTTGTTTGTTGTTTGTTGTTTGTCGTTTGTTGTTTGTACCAATGACCAATGACCAATGACCAATGACCAATGACTAATAACCAATGACTAATGACTAATGACCAATGACTAATGACCAATGACCAATGACCCATACAATAACAAATAACCAATAACCAATAACCAATGACCGATTCAGAAGAACGGGGTCATCTGTTGACCGAGCAAATTAACCCCGATAGCCAAAACCTCGACCAGTTGACTTCCCTAGAACTGGTCGAGTTGTTTAATCGCGAAGATGCTAAAACCTTGAGCGCGATCGCATCCGCTAGTAGCCAACTAGCTCAAGCCATTGATTACACAACTGAGGCTCTGAGTCAAGGGGGACGCCTTTTTTATGTGGGAGCCGGAACCAGTGGACGTTTAGGGGTACTTGATGCTGCGGAATGTCCCCCCACCTTTTGTACACCACCGGAGCTGGTACAGGGGATAATTGCTGGAGGAGCCGGAGCATTGGTGCGTAGCTCAGAAGAGTTAGAAGATCGACAAGAAAATGGAGCAGAAGCGATCGCTCATCGCCATGTCACTGAGTTAGATGTGGTGGTTGGTATTAGTGCTGGTGGTACAACGCCTTTTGTCCACGGAGCAATCCAGGCAGCACGACAGCGGGGAGCAACGACGATTATGCTGGCTTGTGTGCCGATGGAGCAAGTAAGCATTGAAGCTGATTTGGATATTCGACTAGTAGTAGGACCGGAAGTACTGGCGGGCTCCACCAGACTCAAAGCTGGTACGGTGACTAAAATGGCCTTGAACATTCTCTCCACCGGAGTTATGGTGCAGTTAGGTAAGGTTTATGGCAATCGCATGGTGGATGTAGCAGTTACTAACAATAAACTCCATGACCGAGCACTGCGAATTTTGCAAGACCTTACTAGCTTGAGCCGGAAAGAGGCTGATGTTTTACTAGAGCGTAGTGGACGCAAGGTGAAATTAGCGTTGCTTATGCATTGGACCGAATTGGATAATCAACAAAGCGATCGCCTACTTACTCAACACCAAGGTAATCTCCGAGCCGCTGTCCAAAGCTGGAAAAATGGTAGCGTAAATAGTTAAACTTACAAGTATTTGGGTAAGTAAATTTTATTTGCTGGTTATTTGTTGTTGAGCCAAACCAATTTCCTGACAAATGACAAATGACAAATAACAAACAACAAACAACCAATAACCAATATGTTTAATGGATCAGAGACTACTGCAACTATTTTGCTCATCTTGCTAGCGCTTGGTGTGTTGGCTTGGGGTTTTAAACGTGCTCAGCCTTACGGTAAACTAGGAATCCTAGCTTGGTTGCAATCGGTGGTTTTGACGGTTCCCTGGTTGCTGTTTTTTGGCTTACTTGCTGCTGGCATTTATTTCAATATCGTCGGCTTATTGTTTTTAATAGTTGTCTCAGCTGGTTTGTACATTTACTTGGGTAAACTTTTGCGTGCTGCTGGAGAGGATGAGTTGTTGCAAGAGCGTAGTAAGAAGCTACTGAATGACCAACAACCAGCAACTAGCACGGAAACTTCAGAAGCGAAGGATACTGTAACTGCCGAGCAGTCTCCACTGCCTTCCCAGAGTCAGAATGCTGCGGCTGAGATAGCTCCCATTCCCGAGGAAGACCTCAAGAGTATCCAAGAGATTTTTGGTATTGATACCTTTTTTAGCACAGAAACGATTCCCTATCAGGAAGGGGTGATTTTTAAAGGTAATTTGCGGGGCACAGGACCAGAGAAGGTGTATGAGCGTTTAGCTAGCAACTTGGAGAAGCGATTAGGCGATCGCTATCGGTTATTTTTGGTAGAAGGACCGGAAGCTAAGCCTGTAGTTATTGTCCTACCCAGTAGCAATGACCCCCAACCAGCAACGGCATCCCAGAAAGCCTTGGCAGGGGTTTTGTTCGTTGCCACTATCGCTACTACTTTGGAAGCAGCTAGTTTGCTACTGAAATTTGACTTCTTTAATAATCTGGAGCGGTTTCCAGAAGCACTACCCATTAGTATCGGGATTTGGACAGTGCTAGTGGCTCATGAGCTTGGTCATTGGTGGCAAGGGAAGCGCTACAATGTGCGCATCGGCTTACCTTTTCTTATTCCCAGCTGGCAAATTGGCTCTTTTGGTGCCATTACCCGCTTTGAATCTCTCTTGGCTAACCGCACAGCCTTGTTCGATATCTCTCTAGCGGGACCAGCGGTTGGTGGTATTGTTTCACTACTACTACTTCTGTGCGGCTTATTGCTTTCCCATGATGGTAGCTCTTTCCAAGTACCATCTCAGTTTTTCCAAGGCTCAATTTTGGTGGGAGCCTTGGCTAAAATATTCCTGGGAGCTTCCTTGCACCAAACATTAGTTGATATTCACCCACTAACAATTATTGGTTGGTTAGGTTTGCTAATTACCGCCTTAAACTTAATGCCAGCAGGACAATTAGATGGGGGAAGAATTGTTCAGGCAATCTACGGACGTAAAATAGCTCGGCGCACTACCATTGCCACCCTAGTTATCTTGGCCATAATCGCTTTTGCCAATCCCGCCAATCCCCTAATTTTATACTGGGCGATCGTAATTCTATTTTTGCAAAGAAGTCAGGAGCGCCCTAACCTGAATGAAATCACAGAACCGGATGACACTAGGGCAATTTTAGGTTTGTTGGCGCTGTTTTTGATGGCAGCTATTCTTATCCCCTGGACTCCTGGTATCGCTAGTCGTTTGGGAATTGGTGGTTGAGAATTAAATTCAATAAAAGGACTGAACTCCAGCATCTTGGTCAACAAACTATTTTGTAGTAAGTATGTATTACAAAATAGCGGATATAGTAAGCAAAGACTAGCGCAGTATTTGCTAAACATTTCAGTTTGTTGTAAAATGTTGTAAATTCCGCCCAAGAAAATGATTAAGCTTAGCTTGATATCAGGTTAAGATAGAGAAAAAGTTCTACTTAATTGCATATTCACGAGTATGTGTATTTTGTAATTTCTTTAAGGAGATATACGATTATGACCTATGATTATCCAATTTCAGGTCAAAATAAAGATACATTTGTTCAGTCAAAGCCGATGAAAATCAAGCCTAGAGTACGCTTATTTAGTCCAAAAGAACGTGTATTCAATCCCAAAGAAATAGAAGAAGCAGCTCGTAGTACCAGGGAGATGGTTGAGAGAATAAGGTCACACTCCATCATTAGCAAGAATTAAACTTGATCAACTTAGCACTGAGTGTACAGCAGCTCTTGTATAAATAATGAGAAATGGTGTAGAAAGAGTTTTGCCTCTTGACTATTGAAGCAATACCTAAATTAATTTTTCGATATCAGTGAATTGAGGTATCCATCTAAGCAAAAGTGGCTTAGGGAGATACCTATTTTTTTTAATAAAGAAGATTTGCAGGGTTTAGGAAGCATCAAAATGGTTTTTAGCAACAATACTTTGCCTTTTGCACTGCTGGGTTTTCTATTTGGAATAATATTTGTATCTGATGGGTGGTTATCTTATCAAGGACCAGATCAATCATTTTCCAAGTCTCCTAAAGTCAGAGGACTTCTCTATATTTTAGGAGGAGGTGTAATTTCTTTAATAGGAGAACTAACGCAAGAAGCCAATGTAGAGAAAGCAAGTGCAATATCTGTTTACACTTTGTTTGTAACTCTATCAATCATCTTAGGACTTGTTGTCTTGGTGCTATATTCAGCTTTAGTTAGTTTTAAACGCCTTAGGGAAGTTTCACGAGAAGAATCCTTGATTGAAACAGCAATTGAAGTATTACCTTTTATTGCCGTTGCGATTCAGGAAGGTAATAAAAAATTTATCGAAGAACTTGAGCAAGAACTTATTCCGCAAAATATTCAGCAAAGAAACGATATTATAGAATTTACAGCTAGAGCCTATAATAATCTATGTGAATATCAGTTTAACAATCTCAAAGAATGTCACAACTTTGAAGAATTTGTAGAAGAATATCTAGAAGAATTTATTCAAATCTTTTTGGATAACTCATTGGTCAACTATCGTGCTTGCTTGTATTTTCTAGATAAAGAACAGGATAAATTATTATTTTTTACTGGATATACCACTTTAACAACACCATTTTCCAAAGAAGATTTACCCAATAAAAATAGTTTGGCAGGGTATGCTATCAGGAATCCTTTTGTAGCTCATTTCTATTCTACGTTTCAGACAAGTAGTTCTTTGCCTTTTGTCCACAGAAGCAATCACAAAAAGTACAAAACAGTGGCTATTTGTGCAGTGAAGCATCCAACCCTTGATCATAGTAGTTTCCCTAACATGGCCTTATGTGTAGACTGCATACATGGAAAACACAAGGCTTTTGGTGACCTTAGTTATATATCAAAAATCATAGTTCTTCTATCTATTGTTTTTGCTAATGCCTTGACTCTAATGGATATTAATGATAAAGCGATCAAGCAATATATAGTAAGTCGGCGTTAATTTTATTGATTTACTTTTAATCTGAAAATAGAAGTCAGGAGTCATACCAAATCCGGTTACAATAGAGCCGTTTTGAGTAAACCGCGAAAACCCTGTAGAGACGTTGCATGCAACGTCTCTACAGGGTGGTATATAGCAGGGATATCGATACCGGATTTGGTATGAGATAAGCATCCCACCTCCAAAGAGCTGACAGCTGAAAGCTAAAAACTGACCGCAAGATTGTGATAGTACCGCAAGAATTAGACAGAAGCAGCATTAGCATCTCCTTAAGCTAAGGGTGTGATTACTTAGGAGACAGGATTATGAACCTACTAATTTTTGGTGCAACAGGCGGTGTTGGTAGTCAGGTAGTTGAACAAGCCTTAGAGCAGGGACACAATGTTACAGCCTTTGCCCGTAATCCCGCCAAGCTCGATCGACCACACCCTCATCTCAAACTGTTTCAGGGAGATGTCCTAGACTTCTCTGCCGTAGAACAGGCGGTACAAGGGCAAGATGCAGTTGTGTGTACCCTTGGTTCTGGGCAAAAGCTAACTGGAACTGTTCGTTCAGAGGGGACACGAAATATTGTTCAAGCAATGGAAAAAACTGGAGTTAAGCGGTTAATCTGCCAAAGCACCATAGGCACAGGGGATAGCTGGGGCAGTCTCAACTTCTATTGGAAGTACATCATGTTTGGTTTAATCCTGCGGAATGTATTGGCTGATCATCAGCGACAAGAGAGTGATGTCCAGCAAAGTCATTTGGACTGGACTATTGTTCGCCCAGGAGCCTTTATCGAGGGAGGACGCACCAATCAATACCGACATGGTTTTCCTGGTAACGACAAGAGCTCAAAACTCAAAATCACACGGGCGGATGTAGCGGACTTTATTCTGAAGCAGTTGAGTGATAATTCCTACCTTCATCAAGCTCCTAGTTTGTCTTATTAGGCAGAAGGCAGGAGGCAGAAGGCAGGAGGCAGGAGGCAGTCCCGATGAAAAAATTTCACCTTAAGCCTAGACATAGCTGACTGGTTGGATTTCATAACCCACCTTGGATTTAAAGATACTGTTGGCGAATTAAGAGGGGGTCTTACCCGTCACGTAGTTCAATGGTTGAATAGACAAGACTTTTCGCGCTTTGTCCATCAATTTTTGACCTAACCCCCCAACCCCCTTCCCTGCAAGGGAAGGGGGAGCCGGAAAGCCCCTCTCCTCTTAGGGGAGGGGTTTGGGGAGGGGTCAGACCCCACATCGATTCGCCAACAGTATCTTTAAATCCAAGGCTAATAGCTCAAGTCATCTAAAGATGACTAAATAAATCCGAAAAATTTAGTCCATTTTAATGGACTTGAGCTATTAGCCTGGAACTTAAGTGACCGGCGGGATAAGGGTTTCACCTTAAGTTAACACCAATGGCCAATGCTACGCCCCTACAAACAATTATCGACTTTTGCAATTAATCTAATAGGAGACAAGATGACTATTGTTCAAAATTGGCGCTTGCCGTTAATTATTTTCGCAGGGGTTGGTAGTGCCCTCAGCGCCGGTATTTTCTTTGCCTTTTCCACCTTTGTGATGCAGGCATTGGGACGGCAAACCCCTTCATCCGGTATTGCCACGATGCAATCTATCAACATCACCGTGATTAATCCCTGGTTTATGGCAGCCTTCTTCGGTCCAGCGGTGGTAAGCTTAGTGTTAGCGATCGCAGCCCTCAAGCAATGGAACCAACCCGGTGCTCTTTACTGGCTGGCTGGAGCTTTGTTTTATCTGGTTGGCACTATTGGTGTGACTATTTTGGGCAATATTCCACTCAATGATGCTTTAGCAGTAGTCAATCCTGACAGTGCTGAAGGTGCAACTCTTTGGGTAAGGTATTTAACTAACTGGACTTTTTGGAATCATGTGCGAACGATCGCAGCCTTTGTCGCAGCAGCATTGTTTACCCTCTCCTTGATTTGATAGCTAAAAATGTAGTGGACTGGCACACCTAAAACGGTAGAATAAGCAGGTTAGGTGTGTCGCGCCATTTATTATCTCCTCAAGCAGTCCTGATTAGGACTAATACCAAATCCGCTTTCCAAACACCCGGTTTTGCTTAAACCTTCTTTTCCTTGGAGCCCTGAGGCCTTATCCTCAAGATAACGAGCCTATCTATACCGGATTTGGTATAATTAACAAACATTTGACAACTAAAAATCAACAGGCTATAATATGTCTCACATTGCGTCATCGACGCACCTCTCCTGATCCTTGAAAACCGCATAACTTCGTTGACCTGCGTCGATGCCTTACGGGGCAAAGTTTACAGCCAACAAAATTGGCGAATTTCTGAGAAAATTTTCCACTTTTTTGGAGGTGCGTCGATTAGGGTATCTGAAACCCTAT
>JAAHHL010000368.1 GCA_010672185.1 Caldora sp. SIO3E6
TTGTGCCACACCTTGTAATATTGCCCTAGCCAATAATTCATCATCACCAGGTACTACCACTGCTAGAGTTAAAGGAGAACCTTCCTGAGCCAGTGCTCGTGCATTGTTGGAGTAAATTAATGCTTCTGGGATAGAGTATTTTGAGTCTTTTGAGTCTTTTTCTGTATTAGATAGTTGGGCAGCTTTTTTGAAAAACTCATCAGCTTTTTTGTATTCTTCTTGCACAGAGTCAATTTTTTTATTGATCCTGTCCTCATTCCTTACACTCAAGTCATCAGTTTGAGCATTCTTTATCTCTTTTACCATCGCTTTTGCTTCTCTAAAAGCTTTCATTCCCTGTTGAAAGTCTTCACTGGGACTCGACGAAATAAGAAGCCTTTCACCATAACTAATACATAAATCTACATCGTGTATTGATTCCGTAAAATTAGTAGGGCAGTTATCGTTGTCAATATTACCCTGCTCTGAAGAACTATTTGCCACAGTTACTATGTTTGTTGCTTCTCGCTCACCTCTTACTAACCACCCAAAACTAAAAATTACTGCTACTATTACTGTCGCTATACTTCCTAAAACCAGTGGGTTGCCCTTGGAATTACCTTGATCACATTTCTCGAACTGCATTTTTGCAGATTGATTGTCTGGCTCCAATTGCAAAATTCTTTCAAACTGCTGCCTTGCGAGTTGACATTGTGGTTCCATCAACTCACGACCATAGCTATCAAGAGCATCTACTAACTTTTTCTGAACCGTTTTATTGTTATGAGCAACGTCGCTAGCTAGTGAGTAATAGTTAACTGCTCGCCTAAACTCCCGTTGCTCCATCAACTGACTCCCGTAGCTGAGTAGCGATCGCAAATACTCATCCTTAGTACGAATCGGGTCAACTTTGTATGCTCGTTCGTAAACTCGGATAGCGTTGGCAAAGTCGGGAATTTCCAAGTATCCCTGCGCCAAATCAGACAATGCACTAAAGTGATTGGGATTGAGTTCTAAAACTCGCTCATAGTGATTGATTTGCTTATGGATATCAGCGCCTTGTTGTCGTAATTCTGCTGATGTTTTGTAAATTCTATTAGCTTCTGAATCTAGCATTTCCAATTCCCTTACCTCTCGATGTAAGGGATGCTGCTTTACGATCCAACGACGGACTATCTCAATAGTTACTTTCAAACCAGCTGCTTTTTGCCCAGATTTTTGGGACAGATATTCTCTTTGCAACAAGTTTTCTTTAACTAACTGGCTCTCTGCCTTGTGCAATGATTCTGTTAAAACTACCCCTAAGTTTTTTAAGTATTCCCAACATTGTTCAGCATTAACAGAAACAGTACTAGATTCTTCCGGTTGCTGAGACGCTTGAACTTCTGCTACGGCAGAGAAAACGATGCGTTCACGAATTGATAGTCCATCCCAAAACCAGATTAACCCACCTTCACCAATTTCAATGGCTTTATTAATAATATTTTCTACATCAGTACGAGTAATTGTCCAGTTTTCTGGATCTCTTTCTCTTGCCTTGGCAAAGACAGCATGGCAGATTACTTGTATACAGTAAGGATGTCCTGCTGAGAGTTTCCAAATTGCCTGAATAGCATCAGGCTCATAATCCAAAACTCTCTGAGCTGGTTCAGTAATCAACTTTTTAGCGCTTGACTCATCAAGCAAGCCGATTTTTTGCTGGGGCGCTCTTTTATAAAAAAGAGGCAGGTTTTGCAGATCTTTTAGTGATTGTCCTACTACTGGAATAACGAATAACTTATCCTCTTGTTCAAGAATTGATTGCAGATAGCGAAAGAAATTATCAAATCCTTGGTGGTGCTCAGAAGTACTTAAAACATCAAATTCATCCAGGAGCAAAACCAGACTTTTATCGCCTAATGCTTGATGCACTTCTGCCAGAAAGTCACGAAATAAAGTAGTTGGAGCTGTTGCCAACTCTTCAGTTGGTGGCACTTTAAATGTATCTGGACTGAGCCGGAGTTGTTTGCTAATGTCTTTGGCAAGGTTGTGGAGTATTTGAGGGAGAGAGGACTTACCTTGATCATGAAGATCAAAGGAAACAAAGACAAACTTATTCTTGCCCACAAAGTTGGGAATTTGGAACAGTACAGAAGATTTACCAATGCGCCTTTGACCATGCAACAGAATAACCTTCGTACCCTGATTTAAGTTATCATTAATAAAGCCAAAGAGGCTTTCTCTGCCAAAAAATAGTTCTGGCTCGGAGATGGGACGACCAATAATATAAGGGTTTTTCCGATACTGAGGTGTAGCAGTCATATTTTTGCTTTTGTCAATAGCTTTATGTAACCTTCTATTTCCTATCGGCTAAAAGGTTAACTTTTCACTTGATGTAAGGTGCAAGATCTGAGCGCCTAACAGCGCGGGGTGTAGGGTCGAATCCTGCGCCGCAACGGATGAAAAAAACACGTTTTCAGTGAAAATCTCAAGTCCTTGCCAGGTAAGGATTTCCCAATGTGTTTCTTAGGAGTTAAAGTGCAGAAAACAAGGCTGTTATTTTACCAATCCATGTCAAGGCAGCAGGCACGACTTCTTTGTGTGTCCAAAGCAAGCGAATGGAATTTGTGACTTGTTCAGTTTGCTTGTGGCTCATCAAATGAAGAAATCCCTTCTGCCGTTGTTGCAGTGATTCTTCATTGGAGTTTTCAATTTCTTTAATCACCCACCACTCCATTAACGATGAGGCGAAGGCATATCCGATCTTTCCTGCCTCTTCCGTAGCCTTAATCAAGCCCCGATTTTCCAAATTCATCAGTTCTCGTTCTCTTTGAGAGAAGATAATATGGATATCCCCTAAATCATAGAGTTTACCAGGTATACGACCCTTCAAAACAAATAGAGCAATTAACATCAACAGGGTTTGTTCTACTTCATTAGACAAGTCCCAACTGGTTTGGAAAAAGGGTATAGTTGCTGTTTTAAAGTCTTTGGTAAATGTTTCAACATTAGGAACTTTCCCCGTCTCGATTTCTCGATATAGTAGGAACCCAGCAATCTGAAGCAAAGCAGGATGGTTGCCAGCAATTCCCCTAATTCCTGCCCTAAGTTCTTCTGTCATTGACAGGGGACTCATTAGTGACCCAACTTCAGTTTCCGTTAAGGGTTTTAAGGGTTGAAATAGATAGTGGTTATACCAGGGGGAAGCGTTTTGGGGCACCTTGGGACCGAGTTCATGGAGTCGCCGGAGTGAGGCAACAACCATGGAAAGATATTGTTTTTCTGAGGCGTGGTAAGCGACGCTGCGACATTCACTCAGAAAGACTTCAATATCGGCTTTGGTATATTGTTGATTAGGGTAAAAAGCTGCATCATAGTCATCAACCAACAGCACCAAAAATTTCTGTTCCTCACCCAGCATTTTCAAAACTTGCCTAAGACTATCCTTGGTTGCCTCCCCTTGTTTGAGCAAAGTATCAATTTTTGATTGCACAGTAGGAAGGCTATCCGACTTATCTTTAATCTGCTTGAGGACTTCTCGCCAAAAACCGGAAGGAGTGAAAGGCTCAATACTGCGACAACTGAACAAAACAATAACAGCTTTAGATGGATCGCATCCTCGTATTCGCCAAACTTGAGGGGAAGCAAGCTGTTCGAGGAAAGAAGACTTACCAATTTTGTGACCTCCCCAAACGGCGAAGTTACTGTAGTTCAAAATTTGGTCAAATGCTCTATTAATCTCAGATATGCGTCCGACAAACTTGTCGGAGGAAGAAATAGGCTTACCAACATTAAAAGGGTTGTTTCTCATAGCAAATTATCAACTTGAAAGGTTTTTCAACGCTAGAAACCCTGATGGAGCCGACAATTGGTATAGCACTCTATTCTGGATCAAGAAACAATGATGCAAGAAACCTCTACATGGGAGCAAAAATGCCATGAGTAATCAACGATAATTGACTGACATTTTAATAGTTACTCCTTCAGTACAAGCAACTGTATATCAAGAAAATACAGCTTGCGACTGCCTGCTCTCTACTCTCTTACTATTCACAGGGCTTTTCAATGTATTACACTCACACTCTCCCATCTTACCGTTACTGGGAAAATCCTGTCACAATTTCCCCTGTAACAATTCTTGTAGTGATGAGAGCTTCGGTAAGTTATGAACGAATTCTAATAGTCTGTAACCAAGATTGGTCAACCGAGAATTTACGTAGTACCTGAGTTAATGTAATATCCGGATAATTACTTACGTATATCTCAAATACACTCAGTCAATGTTTTCGCATCGTACAAGCTCAGGCGATCGCACAGAGGCCAAAAACAACGTAGGGGCGCACTGACGTGCATTGGTGTCAACTTAAGGCAAAAATGCCGTTGTCAAGGGAGCGGAGGAGCAGAGGAGCAGAGGAGCAGAGGAGCAGAGGAGCAGAGGAGCAGAGGAAGAAGAATACAATTTTCCTTAACCCTTGGGTATTTCCATATATAGGGTCTTTTTTAGCCCCCAAACACCATATATGGGAGTTGACAAAATGCACCACCCTTTAGCTTGTCACCAATGACACTGCGATCGCATAATTTGTGAGAAATATGGTAGAGGCAATTCATGAATTGCCTCTACTTCAAGCGCTTTTCACCTTAAGTTGACACCAATGACTGACGTGCGCCCTAAATTTGACCACTCCAAGGGAAAGATAGTTGGCGTGAAGTAAAGTACACAATTCTCACGGGGTAGTGAATCGTGGATAATCAGGCTAGAGACAATTCTCTTCATACCTAGCACCTATCAAATAACCAATAGAATGAGCAACAACCAACAAACTATAACAACAGCAATTCAAGCGGCTCGTCAAGGAGTCGCTCTAGCTAACTTATCCCATTGGGGCTTGCTAAAAATCTCCGGTGATGATCGACTACGCTATCTACACAATCAAAGCACTAATGACTTCCAAAAACTTCAGCCCGGTCAAGGCTGTGATACCGTATTTGTCACTTCTACAGCTCGCACTATCGACTTAGCAACTGCTTACGTCACAGAAAATGCAGTGTTAGTGTTAGTTTATCCTAATCGACAGCAACAAATGCTCGAGTGGCTCGATCGCTTTATTTTTCCTATGGATCGGGTAGAGTTAACGGATATATCTCAGGAAAATGCTATCTTTACCTTGATTGGACCAGAAAGTGATGCCCTGTTGACAAAGTTGGGGGTTGAGAAGAGCAGTAACACAGCTTATGCTAGTCACCAAGAGCTAATACTGGGTGAGCTCCAAGGGCGTCTCGCTATTGGTAGTGGTTTGGCACTGCCGGGATATACAATTATTGTTCCTGTTGCTGAAGCTAATCAACTGGAGCAGACTTTAACTCAAGCTGGAGCTATCCCTCTAGACAATCCAACTTGGGAACAGTTGCGTATTGAGCAAGGGCGTCCAGTTCCTGACTTGGAACTTACAGAAGATTATAATCCCCTAGAAGCAGGTTTGTGGCAAACCATATCTTTTGATAAAGGTTGTTATATTGGTCAAGAAACTATTGCCCGGTTAAATACTTACAAAGGTGTCAAGCAGAGACTTTGGGGAGTTCACCTCAATGGTTCTGCCCAACCGGGAGCAGAAGTGACATCGGAAGGCACAAAAGTAGGTAAGTTGACTAGTTTTACCAACACTGATCAAGGAGCGTTTGGTTTAGTCTATATCCGCACCAAAGCTGGTGGTGTCGGTCTTAAGGTACAGGTAGGAGATGTTGAGGGAGAAATTGTTGATCTCCCGTTCTTAACCCATGAATATCATTGATATCAAGTCTGGTGGAATACTTACACTTTGGTGAGAAGAAGGCAGGAGGCAGGAGGCAGGAGGCAGGAGGCAGGAGGCAGGAGGCAGGAGGCAGGAAGCAGAAGGCAGGAGGCAGGAGGCAGGAGGCAGGAAGTAGGAAGCAGAAGGCAGGAGGGAAGAGGATTTGAAGGAAATCACCTAAGGAGTCTTCCCATCCTCAATTGAATGGAAGAAACAATATCTTTCCCAATTCCCAATTCCCAATTCCCAATTCCCAATTCCCAATTCCCTATTCCCTGTTGCCAGTTAAGCTGAAAGCACGAGTTTGTGTAATTTTAACCTTCACCAGTTGACCTTTCAATTCCTGAAGCTTTCCAGTAAAGAAGGTGAGACGATTACCACGGGTACGCCCCATCACTTGGGTGGTATCTTTAGGATTTTGGTCTTCCACTAATACTTCTTCAATACGCCCTAGGTAACGCTGCGATCGCTCGGCGGCTTTGACGGCAACTAGACGGTTGAGACGCTGAAGGCGATCGCTTTTTACTTCTTCACTGAGTTGCTCATCCCAATGAGCTGCTGGTGTACCAGGACGGGGGGAATAGGCTGCGGTATTTAACTGGTCAAAACCAATATCTTCTACCAATTTCAGGGTATTTTCAAACTGGGCTTCTGTTTCCCCAGGAAAACCAACAATGGCGTCAGCACTAATCGAAGCATCTGGCATATATTCCCGAATCTTATCGATGATACGGCGATATTTTTCGTGGGTGTAGCCTCGTGCCATCGCTTTGAGGATTTCGTTGTCCCCTGATTGGAAGGGAATGTGGAAATGTTCACAGACTTTAGGTAACTCGTTACAAGCACGAATCAAGCGTTCGGTGAAGTAGCGGGGGTGACTAGTGGCAAAGCGGATACGCTGAATTCCTGGTACATCGTGAACATAATAAAGTAAATCTGTCAAGGTATGCTGATGTCGTCCAGACTCAGTTACCCCCGGTAAGTCTCGCCCATAGGCATCGATATTTTGTCCTAGCAGAGTTATTTCCTGATAACCCTGTTGTCCTAACACCTCCATCTCCGTGCGAATTGCTTCTGGAGTACGGGATTGCTCCTTACCTCGCACGTTGGGAACTACACAGTAGGTACAGCGCTCATTACAGCCGTAAATGACATTT
>JAAHHL010000369.1:0-928 GCA_010672185.1 Caldora sp. SIO3E6
TTCTGGCAGAAGTAGTTACGAATCTCACTATGCCAAGCTTTCTTCTCGTCTCCAGAGTGGACGTTACTATCTGTTGTGGAAGGCTGATGCTACAGGCAGGGTAGCCGAAGGCAATGAGTCCAATAATATTGGTTATCGCAGTATCAACATTACTGGTGCTTCTAAGCCGGATTTAGTAGTGCAGTCACAGTATGCACCCACCTCTGCCAAAGCTGGTAGCACCATTCGTCTGAGGGGTTATGTCAAAAACCAAGGTAGTTCCACCGCCACTTCCAGTTACCTGAAATATTACCTCTCTACAGATACTAGTTTGAGTTCTAGTGATACTTACTTAGGACAGGACTATGTTCGTCGTTTAAGTTCTGGCAGAAGTAGTTACGAATCTCACTATGCCAAGCTTTCTTCTCGTCTCCAGAGTGGACGTTACTATCTGTTGTGGAAGGCTGATGCTACAGGCAGGGTAGCCGAAGGCAATGAGTCCAATAATGTTGGTTATCGCAGTATCAATATCACTGGTGCTCCTCAGCCAGATTTAATTATTCAGAATCAATCGGCAGCTAGTAGTGTTACTGCAGGTAGTACTTTAAATATCACTTACTCATTAAAGAACCAAGGTAGCGCTAATGCGAGTGGCAACAATACAAAGTTCTATCTCTCCACCGATGCTACCTATAGTTCCAACGATATCCAATTAGGCTCTGATTACATTTCCAGTGTGAGTGCAGGTAGTACTCTGAACCGTTCCAAATCTCTGTCCATTAGTTCCAGTATCACCGCCGGAAACTACTACCTACTCTGGAAAGCTGATGCTAACGGTAATGTCTCTGAAAGCAATGAGAACAATAACGTTGTTTCCAAATACATCACCGTCAATAGTGCCAAGCCAGACCTGATTATTAAGAATCAATTAGCAGCCAGTAGTGTTACC
>JAAHHL010000369.1:1028-6882 GCA_010672185.1 Caldora sp. SIO3E6
AGCTGATGCTAACGGTAATGTCTCTGAAAGCAATGAGAACAATAACGTTGTTTCCAAATACATCACCGTCAATAGTGCCAAGCCAGACCTGATTATTAAGAATCAATTAGCAGCCAGTAGTGTTACCGCAGGTAGCACTTTGAAGATCACTTACTCATTAAAGAACCAAGGTAGTGCTAATGCGAGTGCCAACTACACCAAGTTCTATCTCTCCACTGATGCCACCTATAGTTCCAACGATATCCAATTAGGCTCTGATTACATTTCCAGTGTAAGCACAGGTATTACTAAGATCCGTGATAAATACCTGTCTATTAGTTCCAATATTGCCGCCGGGAACTACTACCTACTCTGGAGAGCTGATGCTAACGGTAATGTCTCTGAAAGCAATGAGAACAATAACGTTGTTTCCAAATACATCACCGTCAATAGTGCCAAGCCAGACCTGATTATTAAGAATCAATTAGCAGCCAGTAGTGTTACCGCAGGTAGCACTTTGAAGATCACTTACTCATTAAAGAACCAAGGTAGTGCTAATGCGAGTGCCAACTACACCAAGTTCTATCTCTCCACTGATGCCACCTATAGTTCCAACGATATCCAATTAGGCTCTGATTACATTTCCAGTGTAAGCACAGGTATTACTAAGATCCGTGATAAATACCTGTCCATTGGTTCCAATATCGCCGCCGGGAACTACTACCTACTCTGGAAAGCTGATGCTAACGGTAATGTCTCTGAAAGCAATGAGAACAATAACGTTGTTTCCAAAGCCATTACTGTTAATTCAACTTCAAGCCAATTAGTTAGTATCAGCAACCTATCATTCAGTGGAAATGAGGGAGATTTTGGTACGTTCAAAATCAAACTCAATAGAGCTATTTCTTCTACTACAACACTAATATTTGATCCAGGAAGTTTCCTAACTGTTGATTCCGACAATATCATTAGTAATGGTACACAAACATCTATCGTGTTCAATTCAGCAAATTGGAATGTGGAAAGAACAGTTCGTTTTATAGCTGAAAATGATGCTTCTAGCTCTAATCGCATTTCTGGAAATACGATTAATTACTCACTCAGTGGTGGACTGACTGGTAGTGGAAGTTACAGTCTCGGAACGATCAGAAATACTTATGCCCCAGATAACACTAAGTTTAATATTGATCTTGATTTCCGAAATGACTACTTAGGTTTCTGGACAGAATCGCGCCGAAATATTGCTCAGAGAGCTGCAAATGATTGGTCTAGGCGTATTACCAATGAGCTATCTACATGGAGTTCTACAGATATAAAAAATGGTCAAGTTGGTGCAAACGGTCAATCAGAATTTAGTTTTATCTTTAACAGAGTTGTTGATGATCTTATTGTTTTTGTAGGTGCTTATACAGGAGGTGATAAAGCTGGAGGTTGGGGTGGAAGTAGTATTGGAGGATGGACAACGTCAGATCCTTTACCTAGAGTTGGGACATTCACCATCAACACTAGTTCTAATGTTCCTAATAGTTATGCCTCTATATACTCACTTGTCTCCCATGAATTAGGTCATGTTCTAGGTTTGATAGGACAAAATAGGACTAGTTACAATTTAATTAACAAACAGACCAAGCAATTTGGAGGAGAGTACACTCGTCTTGCAAACGGCGGAAACTATATGTATCTACAAGCTTCTGGTGGCCCTAATCCTGTAACTGGCAGATATGATTATTCGCATCCAGCAAATAGCGTTGTATCCATGATGTCTTATGGGCATACTTATAGACTTAGTGCCCCAACAGAGATTGATTATGCAATGCTGGCAGACTCTGGTTATAGAATTTCGGGTATTAATAGTAACACTTCAACAACAGCTTCTCAGGATACCTCTAATTCAGGAGAACTTATGACTTCAGTTAGTACTTTCTATAGTCCTGACACAATGACTGGAGACTCAGTTAACGAAGATCCAATTATCAGAGAATATGCCACCAGAAGTTGTGGCTGCTTCATCTGTTCAGCTTCGTCAAATACAGGTCTTAACTACGTTGGCAGCACAAGCCTAACTGACTTAATCACAGGCTAACCTTTACGGCTATCTCAGGTCTATAACTTGAGATAGCTTAAAAAAATTAGTAGCTGAATTATTTTTCATCGTTCCCGATAATGTCTGTAGGGGCAAGGAAACCCTCGCCCCTACATTGATGTTCACAACCCAGTCAGAAATGATATAGTCCCCTAAACATTAGCCTGTTGTAATCTATAAAGAGACGAATACACACCCTCCTTCCTCAACAACTCTTCATGAGTACCTTGTTCTAAAATAACTCCGTTCTCCATCACCAAAATTAAATCCGCTTTCTTCAAAGGAGCAAAACGATGAGCAATGAAAAATACCGTGCGGTTTCTCGCCGCAACTTGGAGGTTATTGATTACCTGTTGCTCAGTTTCAGAGTCTAAAGCATTGGTAGCTTCATCTAAGATTAAAATCGGCGCATGGGAAAGGAAAAGTCGCGCTAAAGCAATTCTCTGTCTTTGTCCCCCAGAAAGGGAAGTTCCCCTCTCCCCTACTGGGGTATCATAACCTTGGGGTAAGTTACTGATAAAGTTGTGTGCTGCTGCTAAGTTAGCCGCTTCGACTACTTGTTCAATTCCTACTTCTGTATTACCTAAAGTGATATTCTCCTGTACAGAACCGTTAAAGAGAAAGTCTTCTTGCAATACCGTGGCAACTTGCTGCCGCAGAGAAGCTAAATCTGCACTTTTAACATCAAAACCATCAACGAGAATCTTTCCTGATTCGGGGTTATACAATCTCTGTAATAATTTAGTAATCGTACTTTTCCCTGAACCACTCCTCCCCACTAACCCCACAAACATACCCGGTTCCACGTTAAAGGAAATCCCTTTTAAAATGGCCTCAGAGTTGGGTTGGTAGCGGAAAAATATTTGCTCAAAACTAACTTGACCCTTAAGGTCTGGTAAGATTACACCTGAGCCTGGTTCAGCTTCCGGACTAACATTGAGAATATCACCAATACGGTCTACAGATAGTAAAACCTGCTGGAGATTTTGCCACAATTGCACTAAACGTAACAGTGGCCCTGTCATCCTACCGGAGAGCATTTGAAAAGCCACCAGTTGACCCACAGTAAACTGATTATCAATCACTAGTCTGGCTCCAAACCAGAGAATCAGTAGGGTGGAAAAGTTAGTGAGAAAGTCACCAATATTGCTACTAATATTAGAAGTGGTGGCAGAACGAAAATCAGTGCGAATATAACGGGCAAATAAACCTTCCCAACGCTGACGAGTAGTTCTTTCTGCGGCATGAGCTTTCACTGCTTGAATGCCGGTGATGGTTTCGACGAGAAAGGATTGACTATCGGCACTACGGTTAAAACTTTCATCTAACCAGTGGCGTAGAATAGGGGTAGAAATGATGGTGAGGATGGCAAACAAAGGTAGGACTGCTAAGGCAACCAAGGTTAAGGGAACACTGTAGAAAAACATTAAACCTAGGTAAACCACAGCAAAGATACTATCGATTACCACGGTTAAAGCCGTACCAGTGAGAAACTGGCGGATATTTTCCAACTCCTGTACCCTCGCCACTGTATCCCCTACCCGCCGGGACTCAAAATAAGCCAAAGGTAAACGCAACAGGTGGCGAAAAACCTGAGCTGATAAACTTAAATCTAAACGTCTGGCGGTGTGAGTAAAAATAAACAGGCGCAGGATGCCCAAAATAGCTTCAAAAATAGCCACAGTAAAAATAGCGATCGCCATCACATCTAAAGTGGCGATGCTTTCTTGCACCATTACTTTATCAATGACCACCTGAGTGAAGATTGGCGTAGCTAGTCCCAGTAGTTGTAGAATCAAGGAAGCAATAAGAACCTCATTCAGTAAGCCACGATAGCGCCAGACTGAGGGTAAAAACCATTTGAGGTTAAATTTATCCTGTTTTTGAATTGGTTCTACTAGCCAAAGCTTACCGTCCCAAGCTGGTTCTACAAAAGAACGTGGTAAACTTTCGCAAGTATTACTAGGATTGAGGGGATTGCCCACAATTAAGCGATCGCTTTTCACGCCATAAGCTACTACCCAACTTTCTCCTTGCCATTGCAGTAAAGCAGGGAAGGAGATTTGCCGCAATTCGGAGAAGGTGGTAAAAATTTCCCGGAGTTGTAAGCCGAGTTTTTCCCCAGCAGCCATAACTTGTTTGGGACGCTGGCCCTTTAGTTGCCTTTGTACCCAAGCTAATTGAGTAGAATTTTGCAACAACGCCGCCACCATAGTTAAACAAGCAGCAGCGGTATTGAAGCCAGAAACGAAAGGATAACCAGAAACTGGCTGGGGTGTGTCAACTGTTTGGGGTTGATATTGAGAGGCTAAACTTGACCAAAACTGGCGAATTTCCGGAGTGGAAACCTCTTGCCAATGTCTTGTCTCCCAGGAGAGAATTTCCACTTCCTTACTTTTCCCTCTGCAAGTCCAAAGACCTGATAATGGCAATAAATCCCCACACCAATCCCCTGGACGCAAAATCTTCGACTTCCCCTCTTCCGGTAGCAAGCGCACTTCACCCTTGAGGATGACAAACTGTTGTCCAGGAGACTCAGTTGACCAAAACCCTTCAGCGATACGATAGGTTTGAGTCACTGCCAAAGAACGAAATTGTACTTGTTGTTGGGGGGTTAATAAACATAGAGGCATTGCCTCCCAAATTTGTTCGGCAACACTCATGAATTCATTTGAACTTGAATTTGCATATTTTGAATCTGTTCGCCTAGCCACTTTTCAAACAGTTCTTCTCGCAAGATTTGCTGCACTTGTTGGTTCTCCAAGGAAGTTTCCAAAAACTTACCTACCCGGAAGATACACCACTTTTCTTCTAGTTCCAAGGGTTTAAGCACAGTTCCCAGTACAGCAGCATCAACCGCTGCTCTCAACTCCTCCGGCAGAGTGCCTTTACTCACAGGACCCATCATCCCACCGGCAACACTTTCCTCTGCGAGGGAGTATTCCTCAGCCAACTCCTCAAAACTAGCCTCTTCTTCAGTAAGTTGACTGTAGAGTTCTGCTGCTAATTCTTTTTGCTCTACAACGATACGGGACAATACCACCCGGTCTAAAAATATTTTCCGCTCAATAAAATATTCAGATAACTTGTCCTTTGTTACTACCTCCTTGAGCTTTGCCTGTTGAAAGCGAGCCGCAACCTGGGAATGAAAGGTGGAGAAATCTAAACCGTTACTATTTAGCCAATCTTGAAATTTTTTGGCGTCAGTGAGTTGATTTTCCAAGCGAAAATCAATAATGGACTGTTCAATCGTACCTGGTTCAATAGCGATATCTTCTCTTCGCTTAATTTCTCTTTCCGTAACATACTGGCGCAGAATATCGCTAATAAAAGGCTCTAACCGTCCCGTAGCTCTTAGATACATTAAACTCTGTTGGAGAGATATAGGTTCCCCATCAACCGTTAGAAAAGATTGAGACTCCATAAAATAAAATGCGAAGAAGTAAAAACACTTATCTAGAATAACCCCTAATGTAAAATTAGAGAGAAGAGCAAACAGTCTGAAAAGTCAAGACATCGAGTCCTAAAGTCTTAGATTTAGTTTAGCCTCTAAAGAGTTACAAACACCGAGGTTATTGTAGCTACTGCTTGTACAGCAACAGTCAATTATAGTACAATTGAACTTCTTTAATGATGACATTTGTTGCAGTAGTTGAAGGTTCTTATGGAAAATATTGCGGCAAGTAGATTGAAGTGTCTTGAGATCTGCTCTGGAGCCGGAGGCATGGCTCTGGGTATTGAAAGAGCAGGATTCCATCATCTTGCTGCTTATGACAACGATGAGATCGGGGT
>JAAHHL010000037.1 GCA_010672185.1 Caldora sp. SIO3E6
TGGAAACAGATGTTACTATTCTTACCCCCTACTACAAGATTAAGCGGTCAGAATTGTCTGCGATCAGTGCATTAGGACTTGCCGGTGTCATAGATGGACTTGGCATCTGGCTTGGCACAGCCATCATCATTCAACAGCGAACCTCGCTACTAGAAAATTTGAGAAAGCTTAAGAAATTTTTGGCAGCTTTCACTAATGAATATAAAAAAACAGCTACTCCCGATTTGATGAAGGAGGATACTAAGACACTGGCAAGACCGTTGGATATTGTAACAAACCTAGGTGCTCCACCATCACTATTTCTTCTGATTTTTTATCGAACAATTGACAAGAGTACTGGCAAAATTGACTATGAGCTTCTGAAGAAGGATGACAAGGCAATAGTTTTTTATGAAATTCTGCTAGAATCTATGCGGAAAGTGGGATGGGTCAAGATAAAGAAAGGTAACTGGTACGTAGAACTTGAGCATTACAATCAATGTACTGAGTGGCTGAACAAGGAGATAGATCGTTTGATTAGACTTGAGACCAAGAATGGAGATCCAGGAAATCCCTATAACCCTCTGACAATTGATATTCCATCTTCATCACCTCAACAGAGTAACAAAAATAAAGGACTACCAGGCAAAAATCCTGGATTGCCAGGGGGAAGTCCTTAACCAATCCAGATTGACCTTCCCTAAATGGTGGTGCATAGGCGACGCATCCAAAACATGAGGCATCAATTGCCATAACTGAGGTATTAATGAGGTATTAACCATCTAGCTTGAAGTATTAACTCTATTGACCTGGCTCAATCCTAAATGAAATAGTAGATGATATCTGGGGTGTTAAACCTAACACCTAACACCTAACACCTAACACCTAATATGAACTACAGTGACAGTTTAAACCAATTAAACGAAGAACAAAGGAAACAGTTTTATATCTTGGCTGATTTTTTAGTCCCTAGGGGTTGGCAGGCGGATATGAGTCAGAAAGCTTTCGCCAAACTGTTGAGCGACAAAACCCACTGTCAAGTCCCCAGTGCTACTGCTGAGCGTCGCTTAAGGAAGTTTCAAGAACTAGGATTGATTGAGCTGCAAAGTCATGGTAAAGGCAATGTTGCCAGTACGATTACTTTGAAAAAGTATACTTATCAAGGTTCCCTGATGACCGGAATTGTTCCCCTGGATAGTCCCCTCTATATCCAAAGGGAAGCAGATGACCTTTGTCAAGAAGCTTTAAGTATTGCTCAAGATGGTGATGCTTTGCCCTTTATTCGGATTAAAGCAGCTCAAGGAATGGGTAAATCTTCCTTATTAGCTAGACTGGGTAATTTCTTAGAGACAGAGCAAAAACAGGTAGTCGGTTATGTGGATTTAGCTAGCGATGGCTTTTATCGTGAGTTGTTCACCGATTTAGATAGATTGTTCTACCAATTTACCGCAGAAATTACCCAAACTTTCAAGCAAGCTGTTCCTGGACTTAACCCTCCTAGCCTGGAAGGTTTCTGGAAAAAGCCAAGAGCCCCTGGTAAAAATTGTACAGATTACTTATACGAGCATATCTTTAAAAAGATTAAGCAACCCAAAACTCTGCTTATCGATGGCATTGATCAGATTTTGGGACAACCTACCCAAACAGACTTTCTGCTGGTACTACGGTCTTGGAATGAGAGAAAGATGAAGGTGGTAAGTAAAGCACCGATTGTTTGGCCGAGTATGGTCATTGCTTATTCTACCGAACCCTACCCTGATCATAAGCTGAAGGGTTCCCCCATGCAAAATGTGGGTATGGCAGTGGAGTTACAGGAATTTAGTCCAAAAGCAATTTTAGCTTTAGCGAAGATCTATGGCTTGAGTTGGACTGAGGAGGAAGTTAATACTTTGATGAGACTGATTGGGGGTCATCCGACTTTAATTCACCGAGCCTTTTATCAACTGAGTAAAGAAGGCAAGAGTTTAGTGGAGTTGGAGCAACAAGCCGCCCAACTGAATGGTGCTTTTAGTGATTATTTGTTGAAATATTTAAATTTACTGCAAAAAGATGAGCAATTATTAGGATGTTTTTCTAAAATTATACAGGGAGGGGAATGTACTGATGTCTTTGCCAAATTCCAGTTAGAGAAGGTGGGATTAATTAAATCAGACCATCAGGGCGAAAAAGTGAGGTGTGAACTATACCAAAGATACTTCCAAAAAAACTTATAATTTCCTTTGTGTTCTTTGTGCCTTTGTGGTTCCTTACTTCTAAACAACAAATAACCAATGACCAATGACAAACAACACTTACCATACCCTAGGAGGAACCATTCCTGTCACGGCACCAACTTATGTATCGAGGCAAGTAGACGAAGAATTGTATCAATTTGCTGCAGTGGAACATGAGAGTAATCGGGTTTGTTCGGTACTTGCTCCCCGACAAATGGGAAAATCTAGCTTGATGGCAAGGACAGCAAAACTCCTGAGCGATCGCGGCTCCCTTTGTGTGCAAATTAACTTACAGGAATTAGGCCGAGTCACTTCTGATGAATCCCTCTGGTACAGTCTCTTAGAGGAAATTTGTAAACAAGTAGATGAGACGATTGAGGAACACCCACCAATTGATTTTACTTCCACCCTAGATCAAATTTGGTACATCAAACAAGATAAGTCAGCAGCTAAACGGTTTACCAGTTTTCTTATTGAGGAAATTTTACCCAAAATTCAGGGCAAAAAGCTAATTGTCTTTTTAGATGAAATCCAAAGTTTAATTAAGTGGGAACTACAAGACAGTTTTATCGGTTATATTAAAGCTACCTCGGATAATATCCACCAACCAATTCTACAAAAGTTAAACTTTGTCCTCCTAGGAGTAGCCAAACCCTCAGAATTTGTCAGTAGCAGCGATGTAGCTCTAAATGTGGGAGAGCAACTGGAAATTGGCTATCTGAAAGGAGACTGTCAGCCTCTCCACCAAGGACTCCAAAGAATTACCCCTAAACCAGAAACAGTAATTAGGATTATTCTTAACTGGACAGGGGGTCAACCTTTTTTAACCCAACTGATCTGTTCTTTAGTAGCAGAGCAAGAAAACGTAAATCACAACCCGAATTGGGAAAACCAGATTCAGCAATTAGTACAAGAGCGAATTATCAGTAACTGGAGGGAGCAGGATAGACAATCCCATCTCCAAGAAATTGAAAATTACTTTATCAGGATTAGCGATGGAGAGAAGCCAGAAAAGCTAGCAGCCCTTAAGCACTATCAAACCATCTTAGAGCAAGGCCAAATTGCTTGGCAAGAAACCGATAACAGCCAATGGGACTTATTAATTTCTGGCTTAGTTACCAAACAAGTTACCCCAACTGGTAGCTATCTCCAAGTTACCAATCCCATTTATCGAGAAGTTTTTAACCAGGATTGGTTACTCTCCGTGCAAACCAATCTCTACAAGGAGGCAGATATGTCTAACCATAACAACTTTACCCAAGCAGTTACTCAAATTGAACCGCCAACTCCTCACTCTGCAATCAACCAAAACACCATGACTTATACCAATCGAGCCGAAAAAATTGCCAAAATTATTGATAAACGCCGTCCCTTGGCTCAGAAAATCCAAACCGTAGAGCAAAAATTAGATTCCCTTGCCAATGCTTTGTTAGCGATTGACCAACACCGCTATTATTTGCAAGGACAACTCCCAGAACCCCAAATTCGTGAGCGTATCTCTACTATCGACTTCTCTCAGCTACGCTTCCAAATAACTCAACAACAAGCACAACTACAACAACTGCGCTATCGCTTCTCCCGTGACACCCTAAATATCGGGGTAGTGGGACTTATGGGACAAGGGAAAAGTACCCTACTCCAGAGTATCAGCGAACTCACCAATGAGGAAATTCCCGCCCTCAGAGGGGGAGCCTGCACTGCGGTGCGCAGCACTATTTGTCACCAACCAGGCAATACCTATGCTGAAGTCACAGTTCATTCGGAAGAATCTTTCCTCCAAGAAGTCATTACCCCCTACTACCAAGAATTGGGTTTAGGTACTCCCCCCAGTAATCTACAAGACTTCAGCAAACATCTACCCTCCTTTAGGGGAGCCAATGCCACTAAAAGGTCAATGTACGAACACCTCCAAAGGGATTACTATCAGAACCTACCCCAATACCAACATCTACTACAACTGGGTACTCCACGACAACTTCCCCCAATCCCCAAAGAAAGGATTCACGAATATGTCTCCCAGCGTCGGAATGCCTTAGGAGAACTTATCAGCTTCCAGCATCTAGCAGTACGTTCAGTTAAAATTTTCTGTCCTTTCAAAAACCCAGAAGTTGGTAAAATTGCCCTAGTAGATGTTCCCGGTTTAGGAGACACTAGACTAGGAGACGAAGAACTGATTCTCGAAACCCTAGGACAAGAAGTAGACTTAGTCTTGTTTGTTCGCAGACCAGATCCGCTACGCTATGGTTGGGAAAAAAGAGACACTGATTTATACCAAACCGCTGCCCAAGCCTTACCCAACCTGAAAAACCGCTCCTTTATGATTCTCAACCAAGTCACAGGAGTTGACGGTAACCAAGAAGCTTGCCAAGAACACCAAGCAACTATTCAAGACAAACATCTCGAAGTAGTTCAGTGCCAGATTGCCGACTGTGCCAATAGCCAACAAGCCAACCAAGTACTCAACTCCGTACTGGATTACCTCGCCAACAATATTACCACCCTCGACCAACAACAAGCGATCGCTTACCAAAACCAACTCAACCAGCTGCAACAAGCAATTGCCACAGAACTAAATAAAGCTAGCCAAGCTTGGATAGCAACCCTCACCCCCAGCGACTTAAACGAACAAGGCAAATTTTTAACCCACTTCAACAAACTTTGGACAAAAATCACCAGAGGATTAGAAGAGTTATTAGATGATCTAGATTCAGCTCAAGCTACAGAAACAGCAGACATCTTTAAGCAACAAGTAGAACAAGTTATCCACAACTGCAAACAGAATACAGGCTTACCTACAGAAGAACCAATTGAACAAATAGTTGAACGGCGGTTTGAAGAAGGAGACTGGCAAACTGTCTATGCCAAATACCTCCACGAAATCCGCAACCACCTCACCCAGCATTTCCACTCAATGGACACTGGACTTAAACAATGTGTAGAAGAAGCCAAATCCCAAGTGACCCAAGTACTAGTAGCAGAAGGAAACCTAGAACATCTCACCCCAGCACGAGGGTCAGAATTTATCGGCGAGATGGCACAAATTATACCAGAAAACTTAGCCAGACTTCAAAGAGCATTCCAAAGTCTTTCCCATTTTGAAATGTCCTACAAAGCTAACTTCCATTACCGCATTCGACCCCAACTCAATAACCTCAACCCCGACAAAACTAACCTACGTCTTTCCCTATCCACAGGTAATGAAGCCAGAGAAACCAAAGCTCAAGAAATCCTCACCTATTTAGGAGTACTCCAAGAAGAAGCAGTCTTCAAATGTCAACATGCCTTAGAGGATCTCTACTGCGAACCCCGTCAAGCAGTTTTTGCTGAAGTCGAAGAATTCGTAGATCAAGTATTGCGCTCTAAAGGTATGAAAGACGAATGGCAAATCTTCCTCTTCCAAGAAAAAGCCAAAATCTGGCCCTCAGAATTTGGGAACAACCCCCAAACTAATGATCAGCAAAAATGGCAACAATTAATAGAACAAGCTCAAATTCTCAACAAACTCGAATCGATGCTCAGTCAGCAGGAGGTATCTTCAGCAGCAACGGTATTGTTGTAATTGAGAATTGAGAATTACCCAAAGCAATTCAAAATAGTTCTTTGCGACAAGACATAAAGTAAAAGACTTGCAGCAGCTGCGGCAGCTAATGGCTGATGCTTATCACTCTTTTTTCCATCAGCCCAATCACATATTGACTTAATCAAAATCCAAGGTGTTTTAAGTGAATTAGCTGCTGAGCAAAAACCGATTCCCTCCATTTCCCCACCTTTAGCATGGGGAAATCGCTTAAATAGATTAGTCTTAAATTCCGGATTATCCACAAGCTTATCTCCAGAAAGAACAGGACCAGAAATAAGGTTACAAGGGGAACCATCAGGGCGATAAAACTCCCATTCATAAGCCTGCTCAAATAAGCCCAATAGGCTTCTGTTACTTGGTGGACGACTCCCACGATCAGTAATTCCGTCTAATCCTATACGATTGACATCGTAATCAATAATTTCAGTTGCGACTAAAACATCACCTATTTCCTGCTCTATTGAGCTTTTGCCAAAAGCAATACCAACCATAATTACTGCTTTTGGCTTCCAGATCTCTAAAGCTTTTTGTGTAACAAAACCCGCTGCTCGCTCATCTCGTGTACCCATACGACACTGAGTAACAACAGTTTTGTAATGACCAAATTTGCCTAAATAATATTTGCCAGACGAGGTATATACTCGACAAGGAAAAAAATCTTCATCTACATCTTGCTCTAGTAAACGAACTACCGCTTTAAGTTCAATAGGTGTAGCTGTAACTATGACAAAATCGGCCTTAAATGATGAAGATTCTAGTTTATCAGGTTCAATCTCTGGTATTTTGGGAAAAACGGAACTGTACCAAGGTTGCTCTTCCAAAATATAATCTGGTTCAAGTATTTCTTGCTCTTGCTGAATAATTTGATTCAACTCACTTTGAATTTCACTTAAAAACGGAAATTTATATTCATTGGCAATATTTAAAGCATCCTCAAAGTATTTTTTTGCAAAACTAATATCAATATCAATTGCTTGGTAAGTTTTAGCAAGTTCTCTTGAAGCCAATGATTTAATGTAAGGATTATTATCGGAAATGCGAATTGTGTAATATAAATCACTTATAAGCTTTTCAAGTGAACTTAAATTCAATGTACTGCTTTCTAAACTAAGTTGTTTTCTAACTGATGAACTTAGATTAGCAATAATTTCTGCTTCTTCATATTGTAATCCATACCTCCGAGCTATATCTAATGCTTCTTGATATAAATTGGCAGCCTCTTCATAGCTTTGTAATGCATATTGATTCAATCCTAGACATAAGTTTATTTTACATCTGATCTGCTTAAACTCAAGCTTTTCTTCTTCGGTTGCAAGAATATCTAGAGCTTTTTTCTGAGACTCCATAGAGGACTCATATAAACCCATAAAGTAATGGCAAAAACCAAATTTATGGTAAGCAAAAGCTATATCTAATTTATTGACAAAATTAGTTACTATCCTCAGCTGTTGGCTATAAAATTCAACAGCAATTTTATACTGGCCTACATAAATCAAGTTGTCTCCTAGCTTTGATATGATAGTTGCTCTGAGGGAAGTTAAACTATTTTTATCTCGTATAGTTTGAGCATCATTATCCAGAATTTGGTATAAAAATTCTAAAGCTTGCAGATAATTTACTGTAGCTCCTTGATAATTACCATTATATTGTTCTTTATCACCTAGTTCAATTAAGCTTTTTACATTATTTTCTGTCCATTCTTGCTGGCTTGTTAGGCTACTTGGAGAATCCATTTTTACATAATTTTACGTAGTTATACTGAGAAATAGTTACTCAGATTGATAAACAATGTAGTAATTCATATTTGTTCAAGTTGATTTTTTAGTTGCTCGAAAGACCTCGTTCAATTTTATCTAGAGCATTTTCTAATTGTCTGAGTTTTTTTTGTTCATCTTGAATCTGTTTTTGCTCATCTTGAAGCTTTTTTTGTTCATCTTGAATCTGTTTTTTAAGCTCTTGAAGATGTTTTTTTAACTCTTTAATCTGTGTCTCTAACTGAAATTTGACAGCTGAGCCTGACTCAATTCGTAATGCCCATTCAAGTTGTTTTAACTTGTCGCTTGTAAGATTACACTCATCTTGAAGTGCTTCTTGCCTTTGCTCTAACTGCTGTTTTCCTTGGAGATTAGTAGCTGAAACGTTGCCAAGAAGATTTCGTGAGGTTATCTCTAACTTTGATAGCATCTCAAAAGCAAAGGCACTGGCATGATGAGAAGCCTTTGTCTGTCGAACCTCTGCCGGTTCTATAACATCATCATGTTTGCCTTCAATCAAATCAGAAATACCTCGAATCACGATTGCTCGAATATTAGGATAGGCAAAAGCCACACTCAAGAAACCAAATCCTTCCATCTCAATTGCGATCGCATCGTTATAACTTGACCTCAGAAACTGTAAAATATCCGAGTGCCTTGAGGCAACAACTTTTTCCCCAGCAATAATAGGAGCCACAAACACACGAGGCGGTGGAACTGGAATGCTGGATAGCCGTTGTAACCATTCCTGTCGTCTTGCCTCCGATTTAGCTCTCTGCACCAGTGTATAGGCAGACTTTCCCACTTTGGGACGGGTGAAAAACTGCTCTCTTACTTTTCCTGACTCATAGCGGTAAACACTCGTTGCTACCACCACATCGCCAATCGCAACATCTTTAATTCCTCCCGCAATTCCCACAAACAAGAGGATGTCAGGCTGGAAATAAGCGATCGCTCGTTCTGCTTCCACCGCTGTCCCTGCATTACCTGCCCCCACCTCAACAATGCCAACTTCCCATTCTTGTCCCTTCACGACAAACTTCCCCTGCTCGTAAATAGTCCCCTGGGGATGCATCTTCTCCTCTAATTCTATTAAATGTCTACGGACAGCCAGATATTCTACAGGTAGAGCAGTCAGTATTACCGCATAGGGCATGGGCTAATCTTTTAAGTAGTTTACAATCATCCAAGTATCTACCATTTTATTTGATATTTTCGATTGACTCTCAATTTCCCTTTGTGAACTTTGTGACTTTGTGGTTCCTCGTTCTAGATAAGTGGAGAGGCACTTGCAATTGTGAGGTATCGAATGGGAAGGCTGTGTCAGAGAATATTTCGTTGGGTTTCACTTGCGTGACCCCCAACCTACTTTTTTAGTAGTGCCACGGTAGTAGTGGCACGTAGGAACATTTGTACGGGCAGGATGCCCGTTCCACAAGAGTACTAAAACCTGCTACCTAAGAATCAGACTGACTTTGGGAAAGTAACTGCTGAAACTCTACCATAGAATTAATTGCGATCGCTTGTCGATGAAGCTGCTTCAAAACTAAGATATCTTCTATCTGGTTAATAGCTTCAATCACTTCCGGTGGCACTACTTCAAATCGTACTGTCAACACTTCGAGTACTGATTCGCGAGCTGTTTGCACGGCTCCCTGTTCAATACCCTGTTCAATACCTTGCTCAATACCTTGCTCAATACCCTGTTCAATACCTTGCTCAATACCTTGCTCAATACCCCGTTGCATTGCTCTGACTTCCATATTGCTAAGTAAAGGCATTTGTCTCTCCTGTTGATAACGATTTAATCTTTCCTCAAAACTTTGCTGTAACTCCTCTGGCAGTGTCATCATCCAGTCGATGGCTCGGAACAGCTTCCTGATATCTTCTTGATGGTAACCTTTTTCCAGTAGTCTCCTCACCAAATCCCATTTTCCCTGCTGCCGCATTTGTGGTTTTCCCAGGGTCATCATGGTTGTCAGGTGAGCCATAGTCATCATGGCAAAGGGATTAGTACTTTCCTCTAAATCCTGCCACTTTGCTTGATAATCCAACAGTTTCACTATCGGAAACTTCAGTTTCAGCTTACAACCTCCCAGTTTATAACTGTAGTCACTCGGACGCCAGGTTGCCCGGTCATCCCCTAATACAGCTAGGCTAATCACTGGTTGCTCATAAAGGTCAAATGCCCTGTAGCTATACTGATATATTCGCTTAGCAAAGTCACTTTTATATTGACTTTGCACTTCGACATGAATCAAAACCCAGGTGATTTTGCCATCTAGTAACCACACTTTGAATAACTTATCGGCAATTCTCTCTCCAGAGTCGGCTTGTCGCAGAATCTGTTCGAGTTCCTTATCGAGGGATTCGGGTTGCTGACTCCAGTCAATTAAGGGATGAACTTTGGGAAAAAAGAAGCTCAAAAAGGGCTCGAAATATTGCTGTAAGGCTTCTTTCCAGGGAGTATCGTAGTTTGCTGCTGGTGGTTCACTCACGCTTTGTTACTCAAAAATTCTTTTGCTTATCCTATGCAGAGTCTCCCTGGGAAAGAAAGCTCATTTTGATATTGACATTAGGGTTGATTTGAGATGTAGGGTGTCAACTTATAGTAGTCGCTAGGGTAGTTAAGACATTCTCAGGTAAGGCAAGTTAACAAGGGGCTGCCATCCCCTTGTCCTAATCGCCTTGGCGGTTGCTATAACTTAAAGCTAGTCGTGAAATGCAAGCGTTATTGGTTGTTAAAGGTTCCCCGGGAGAGGACAAGAATAAACTTCTGTGTTTGATTGCTCCCGGTAAGCTACGCAGCGAAGCTGAGACAAGAACTATGCCAAAGAATGGTCTTCATGTCTGGAGCGTTAATCTTAATTATGGTTATTCAAGCGGATATGATATCAAGCTCCGCCATTGTAAGTCCCATGTACTTTGCCATCCAACCAAAGTTGTTGCAGTTTCTCCAAGATGTTTTGAGGAAGATTAGGTAATGCAGCCACAGAAACATTAGAGCGAATATGTTCAGCACGAGAGGAACCGGGAATTACAGAGGTAACTGTTGGATGGTTGAGGATATATTTTAAAGCTAAGGCTGACATGGATAAATCCGTATTTTGGGCAATTGGTTTAATTTGCTCGACCATTTCTACCTGTTTAGCTAACCAATCATCAGCAGTCCATAATCCTCGCCAATCCCCTTCTGGAAACTGATGAGAAGCTGTCCAATTACTAACTAATGCGCCGGAACTAAATGGACAACGTGCGATAATACCCACCTGATGTTTCTGCGCCATAGGAAACAGGGTATATTCCGGTTCTTGTTCCAAGATATTATAAACAGTCTGTACAACATCAAGCCGACCAGCTTCAATATGACTATTGGCTTCACTAGCGCGGCGATCGCCAACGGATATACCGATAGCTCTAATTTTACCCTGTTCTTGCAACTTCACCATTGCTTCATACCATTCCGTACAATGCCCCCAGGCAACATTCCACGTATGCAAAAACAAAATATCAATGCACTCCCGCTGCAAGTTTTTGAGACTAGTTTCACAACGGTTGACTATCCAATCCGGGGAAAAATAATCTTCAATTTTACTTTGAGGTTTGGGTGACCAATCATCACATTGGGGAGGGATTTTACTGGAAATTACAACTGATGAATGTCCCTGTAAAGCTTTACCAATCACCCGTTCGCAATAGCCATTGCCATAGTCTAAAGCCGTATCTAAGTAATTGATATCTGAATCCAAAGCCACTTCAATTGCCTGGATATATTCAGCCTCTGTTTTTTTCCTCCAGACATCTCCTGACAGTTGCCAAGTCCCCAAACCTACTTCACTAATTTTGATATCGGTTTTGCCTAATTGACGCTTGTTCATGGTTACGTTTCCTTATTTCATTGATTATTTCAGACCTCGAATGTAGAGAACAAGGTTGACTTCCGGGTCTACTTTACGATTAAGCCAATAAAGTGGGTACAAGTGCCCTTCGCGAGATGACTGGAGTAGATACTCTGTTACACCAGACCAACGTGCAGGTATGCCATAATCATGCCAAAGAATAATCGCTTGCTCATTGGCAACAGATAGAGCTAACTTAGTATCGTTTTCAACGTAGGGATATGAGTGGGAACCGTCAATAAAAATCAAGTCAAATTTACCTGAAAAATCTTCGGCACTTAGGTTAGCTGTATCTTCCTTAATTTGCTTAATTCGGTTAGCTGTTGAACGACCTTCAAACAGGAGTGGCGTTTTATCTTCGGGAAAGAAACTGGCATTCCATCCACTAGAATTGAGGCGAGGAGTCTGACCATCTGGTAAGTCAATAGTTACTAGTTCTGCATCACCTTTTAATTGGAGAGCTAAATTGTGGGATGTCCAACCATGATAAGTACCAATCTCTAGAACTCGCTGGGGTTGAAGCCAGAGTGTAAGAGCTGCTAGGATGGCCATATCCGCTAAAGAAACACCTCCAGCTTCAATCACCGCACCTACTTCAAGGCATGGGAACTGGCAATCTAAACCAGGGAAAAGTTTAAATAGATGTTCGCGCCCAATTTCATAAGGTCCTGCAAACTCTGAGTTACGTGAATCTATATCTAGAGGGTTTAAAAATGTTGAAGGATACGTCATTATTTTATTAGAAGCTATCGTTTACAATTAGCAATTAGCAATTAGCCATTAGCCATTATCCATTATCCATTATCTGCTAATTGAGCCAACCTTTCAGTTAGCGGATTAACGATTAGCTGGTGGATTTGATAGATACTGGAAATATCCCTTAAAGGAAAACGCCTTACTTGCCAAAAACCATGTAGTTCACACCCAAAATCGTGGGGATAAAAACGACCTAAAATCCATCCGTCAGCTTCTTCTTCTGTTGTGGTCTCAATCCGTATCCATCTCCAAACCATCTCAGCAACATCATAAATCCGAGTTTCAGGATTAGTCGGCTGTGGATCGACAATGGCAATCCAACATTCAGGTTCATCTGCATCAACTAAGTTAGGATCGTCACATCCTACCCAAGTCCAGACAAAAGCTAAATGCGGTACTTGCTTTGCTGGATAATCGTCAATAGGAATGTTGTTTACTAAACAATCGGCATTAACATAAAAGCGACCCAACCAGAATGGTAACCCTGAGTCGTAAGGAACTTGATGATTCCACAATGTATAATTATCTAAGAACATATACTGGTAATCACAGACTGAGAACAGCTTATTTGAAGATATAGGTAAAAGTTTTCTCTGGTTCTGCTCGGATGCGAAGCTATTATCTAGAACCTTAAATAGACTACCAATCTGCTGGTGATAAGCTAGCATTACCTTGTAGCTAGCGGTAATTTTTTTCATAATATCTTTTCTCATCATAACCAGCTTCTCTCCTTAAAAAACACAACACAAATATTTAGATCTTGCACGACTGTCAAAAACTGAATAGAGTTTACTGTGTTGGTGTTAAACTGTCAACTTAACATAACAGATACGGAAGAAGCATCTGGTAAATATGAAAATAAAACTAGTATTAGCTTTCAGTTGTCATCAACGACAAGTTCAAAACATGAGGCATTAACTGCAATAGCTGAGGTATTAATGAGGTATTTATCATACAGATTGAAGTATTAACTCTATTGACTTGGCTAAATCCTAGATGAAATAGTAGATGGTATATACTGATCTGGCATAACTAAATCAGTTTCTTGTTGGGTTAGTTCCGAACTCGCCGGTGGAAAAGATTATATAATATAGAAAATATGAATAGTGGAGAAAAAGCCAAACTATACTTCAATTAATGACTTTTAACCAAATGCTAGAAAAATACACAAACTACTATGAACACAGAACTTAAAATCACCATGCTAGGAGCCAGCGGTGTTGGCAAAACCACCCTGCTAACCTCGATGTATGAACAATTTGAAGCAACCACCAAACAAGCTAATCTCCACCTTAAACCAGACATCGAAACCGCAGCCATCCTCGACAAATACCTCGGACAACTCAAAAGCTTAACTTATGAATTCAAAGCCGATGAACGGAAAAAAGGCATTCGAGGCACCGCAGCCACCGCTGGTCCTGAGTCACTCCCTTCCTATATTTTTGATCTCGGTAAGCCAGAAAAATCTTCCCTAAAACTACTCTTCCGCGACTACCCAGGAGGCTACGTCTTACCCAGTGATGTCGCTGGCAGAAGATTTATCCACAAACTCCTCCGAGAATGCGCCGCCGTAATTATTGCGATCGATACTCCCGCTATTATGGAATTAAATGGGAGATGGCATCAACTCCGCAATCGACCAGACGAGATTCTCTCCCTCTTCAAAACCGCCTACCAAAACCTCAACGAACCGAGACTAGTAATTTTTGCTCCAGTTAAATGTGAAACCTACGTCAAAGATGAAGCTTCTGCCGAACAACTAATCTGGCGCATTAAAGAAGAATATGCACCTCTGCTAGAATTTTTACAACATCCCAGCCGAGCCGATAAAGTAGCAGTAGTCACTACTCCAGTCCAAACCGTAGGCTGCGTAGTTTTCTGGAAAATTGAAGTAGAAAATTTCAGCACACCCCGTTTTTACTTCCGCAAAACCAGCTTTGATGCTAAATATAGTCCCCAAGATAGCGAACAACTACTGCGATATCTGTTGCGCTTCCTGCTCAAAGCTCACCTCCAAGACAGACGTTGGCCAATGTTTGACATAGTTAGACAAGCTTTCAGTCCCGATGGTGAACTAAAACAAGCGGTAGAATTGTTCGCCAAAGGTTGTAAAAAGAAAGGCGGTTTCGCCATTTTGCAAGGTCAAGACTTACTCAATATTTAGATAGAGAATTAGGAATGGATATCTACGTACAGAGTCGTGGTTTTGAACAGGAGCATGACTACCGCTGGCTCCAAATCTATGGAGACGGGACAACTAAGCAGCAACTACCTCCTATTTCCCTGGAAGTTACTAACTTAATTGATAGTGAATCTCCTTCAGTGGTATTGGAAAAACTACCCAACGAACAAATCCTCTTACTAATTACAGGCATTGAACCCGACGAAAGAGTAGATTTTCTAGAGCGCCAAATTCGTATCTCTGTAGCTTGGGTAGGTTTAACCTCGGACGAATCAGTGATACGGAACCTGGCAGTACGTGCTTTAAAAGCCGAAGAACAGCATTCCTTAACAGCTGAAATTAACCAGGCAGTTCCCTTGGTAGGTGAGTATGGCTTTCATATTGACTCGGAGAATATGCAGCAATTAATTTCAGCTCACTCATCTACCCAGTTACCTGCTAGTAAACCACCAAACCTGACTAAGAAAATCGGCAAAAATTCACCCCAACTGAGAAATCAGCTAGCAGCAGAACTCACAGAATACCAGTTGCCCATAGAACCAGGTACTCTAGTAATTGTCACAGGTATCAAAAAAAGAGAAACTTTGGAAAATGCAGGTATCTGGCGCAGCCTCTCAACCTTGGTAGAAAGCGATAACTGGGAAGAAATTTATGCCAAATCTTGGTCTTCCATCAAAAATAACTGGCAACAGACAGAGCAGAAAAACCTGCTAGTGTGGTTGACACTGTTGATTGCTATTGTCTCATATTTATTGGAATTTATGCTTAAGTTGATTTACCCTAATAGGGAGGATTAGAATTGGGAATGGATAATGGATAATGGATAATGGATAATGGATAATGGATAATGGATAATGGATAATGGATAATGGATAATGGATAATGGATAATGGATAATGGATAATGGATAATGGATAATGGATAATGGATAATGGATAATTGGGGATTGAGAATTGAAGGAATTAGGGCATGTCTTCAAAGTCACAAATCTGATGTAGGGGCATAGCATTTGGGCGATAATTCATCGATGAAACCCAAGTTGTACAATCCAAATGCTTTGCCCTCCGATAGGCAAGAAAACACACCCTAAAGTTGAACAATGCAGGAGATAAGGTTTAACTATAGCAAGGCAATTTGCAGATTTCTGGGTCAGAACATGGAAAAATTGACCGGACAGTCTGAACAAAGTACTAAAGGAAGAGCATTGCCTCCGAATGACCCTACCTACATCTATAGAAAGGCAGACAAACAGCTGCTGCAATTTCTACAAGCTGACAATCCCCCTAACCTAGCCTGCTATATTTTAGCAAGTCCTCAAATGGGCAAGTCTAGTTTAATGGTTAATACTGCTAGTAGGCTGCCTAAAAATAGATATATTTGTATTGTTATTGAGTTAAAGACAAGCGTATCAACCTTATCGGCAAATTTATTTTATTTAAACTTATTAAAAATTATTAGCAAGCGAATTGCAAAGAATAGTAATAAGCTGCTGCAAGAGTTGAATACTTTCTGGCAGGATAATCTAGATATTGCTCCCTCTCAAAAATTTACAATATTTCTGCAAAAAGTTTTAACCATTATTGGTGACAAAAAAATAATTATTTTTATAGATGAAATCCAGCAATTACTTGACTGGAAACTCCAAGAGAGTTTTAAGAACCTGCTCAACACTTTAGCCTTATCTTCAGAAGCTCACCAACAACAGCTAACCTTTGTCCTTTTAGGAACAGCCAATCCTGCCTACTTACTTCCAGAAGCTAGCAAGGATATCAGTAGGGTGTCTCTAATTCAACCAAGGAACTTACCAGAAAATTGTCCCCAATTGCTAGCAGGACTAAAAAAAGTGAGCCAGCACCCTGCCAACCTTTGGCAAGAAATTCTCTTTTGGACAGGGGGACAACCATTTTTAACAATGTCTTTATGGGATTTAGTGACTAAAAGACTTAAAGTTCAGAATAATTCTGAGCTCAAAACTCAGATAGAACAATTAGTCAACAGCGAGTTCCTACAATCAGGGAGCCAAGCAGAACTCCAGTACCACCGTCAAAGTATTGAAAATTTGTTTATCAGGAATGATACCGATAAAATAGATAGTAAAATATATGCTCTCAATCTGTATGAAAAGATATTACTTAATGTCCCAGGCTGGGAGGTGAGCGATCGCACCCTAGGAAAGGATAACTTACTGCTATCGGGGTTGGTGGTAAAATATGACAAAATTATCAAAGTTGCCAATCCGATTTACCAACAAATCTTCAACAAAAAATGGATTGAGCAAACTAAACAATTAGTAATACAACGTAGGTGTGATCATATGGCAAGTCCCAAAATCTTTGACCGTGATGTTTTCCTGCTCATCGATCAGAGTGGCTCGATGGTACGGAAAGACCAATCAACAGGTGGTAAGATCCGTTGGAAGTTTCTCCCAGAACCCCTCGAAGGTCATGTTTACCGCATCTTAAACGAAACCAGTTTAGATGGTCACAAGATTTGTGAGGAAATTGTCACTACTTGTTTTAGTCCCAATCGAGTCAACAAAAAAACTGCCTACATTACTAATCCTTCCCAAATAGAGACTTTCTTTATTGAAAACCAACCGGCTACCTCTACTTACCTAGTACCAACTCTGGATCACCTCTTAAGCCAGTGGTTTGCTACCAGAAATCAGCGTGGTGGCTTCTTTATTATCTACACCGATGGTCAAATTGACGACCGCGATGAGTTTGTCAAACTGATTGAGTCAACTTGTAGGAAGCTCAACAACCAAGATGAGCTAAAAATTGTGATTATTGGTATTGGTAGTGATATTGACCCCAAATTTTATATCCAGCTAGACCAAAATACTAGGGCTTTTAAAGATGCCAAAGGATTAGAGTGTAATATAATTGTCTTCGATTTGTTAAATGAAATGGAAGACATCATTGACCTACTGGATCGTCAGCTTGAAGATCCAGAAGCAGGGATGCCAACGTGGGCAAAAGAGCAATATCCAGAGTTATTTGCTTAATACTCATTGGGATAAGTTACTTGGGGAATAGGGAATGGGGAATGGGGAATGGGGAATGGGCATTGGTGACAAGTTAAGGTAAAGATGTCGTTGTCAAGGGAGCGGAGGAGCGGAGGAGCGGAGGAGCGGAGGAGCGGAGGAAGAAGAATACAATTTTCCTTAACCCTTGAAGTATTTCCATATATAGGTTTTTTTTAGAACCACTACGCCATATATGGGAGTTGACAAAATGCACGACCTTTTAACTTGTCACCATTGGGGAATGGGGAATAGGCAAGAAAGCTGTATTTACCTCACGGATTCGATAGAGGAGAAAACCCAGACCCCTTCCTTCTTTGGTGAAGCCGAATGATTTAACTTTGGGAAAGTAACTGCTGGAACTCTACCATAGAACTGATGGCGATCGCTTGTCTATGCAGCTGCTTCAAAACTGAGACATCTTCTATCTGGTTAATCGCTTCAATCATTTCTGATGGTACTACTTCAAACCGTACTGTCAACACTTCGAGTACTGATTCGCGAGCGTTTTGCAAAGTTCCCTGTTTAATACCCCGTTGCATTCCTCTGATTTCCATATGGCTGAGTAAAGGCATTCGTCTCTCCTGTTGATAACGACTCAATTGTTCTTCAAAACTTAGTTGTAACTCTTCTGGTAATGTCATCATCCAGTCGAGTAACCGGAACAGCTTCCTTATATCCTCTTGATGGTAACCTTTTTCCAGTAGTCTCCGAACCAACTCCCATTTTCCCTGCCGCCGGACTTGTGGTTTACCCTGTGTCATCAGAGTTGTCAGGTGAGCCATAGTCATGATGGCAAAGGGATTAAGAAAATGTAGAATTGAGAATTGAGAATTGAGAATTGAGAATTGAGAATTGAGAATTGAGAATGCAGAAACTAGACCAAATTTCTTCATCAAATGAGTGTCGATTAAGCCATGAACCGTAGGAAAAAAGAAGCTCAAAAAAGGCTCAAAATATTGCTGTAATGCTTCTTTCGGTGGGAGTATCGTAGTTTGCTGCTGGTTGTGTACTCACTTACTTGTGCTACTCACAAAACTTTTGCTTATCCTATGCAGAGTCCCACTTATAAAGAAAGCTCATGTTGATATTGACTTTGGGACTGATTTGAGAGGTAACCATGTTTGATTGATAAGGAAAAAGCCCAGATCCTCTTGATTGGGAGGCTTTTACGGTTATTGGCGAAGTGGAATGATTTAACTTTGGGAGTAGGCAAACAATCAAAGTCCCGCAAGCCGTAGGTTGGGTGAAGGGTTGTCAATCCTTTGAGAAAAACCGCAATTGGCAATTGGGAGACACATCTGCCAAATTTATGGTAGGTTATACATGATTACACGGTATCCATGTAATTTTGTGCTATACTTTAAAAATCAAGGGACAAAAGACATTTATCTGGGTAAATCATCCAAAGCGGCGAGGCAAACTTGTCCCGAAGAGCTTTGGGAAAGAGCACAGCGCCAAATGGATATGTTGAAGAATGCGGGTTCATTATTTGACCTAGGAAACATTCCCAGCAATTGTGGCAATCGTCAGGAAAAGTTGAGAAGAGATCTCGCTGGACAACATAGCATCCGTATCAACAATCAATACCAAATTTATTTTGTCTGGAAAAAGCAAGACCGGACGAATGTTGAGATTAAAGATTATCATTGAGCATACTTTTAGATATGGGATATCAAGTCAGAATCGAAGATATGCATAGGTCTCCCACACATCCGGGGGTGATGTTGCTAGAAGAGTTTCTCAAACCACTGGAAATGACTCAAGTTCAGTTGGCACAGGCAATTGGTGTGCCGCTGCAAAGGGTTAATGAAATTATTAATCAAAAAAGGGGAGTGTCTCCGGAAACTGCTTTGAGATTAGGTAAATATTTTGGGGTCTCTGCTGAATTTTGGCTGGGATTACAAAAAGATTGTGAGCTTTGGTATGCTTACCAAAAAGAGAAAGCCAAGCTTAACAAGATTATTCCGCTTAATAGGGCAAACTCTGGGGTGAATCGATTGCTCGACTGGCTAGATGGTTTGGTGGATAACCTGTGGGACTTACCCGGAACTTTTGCCGCAGCGGCTGCTTCTGCAAGATCCATATCTCAGAAGAAAGTTACCTCTGAGGAAGTGGCGCAGTTATACGGGAGGCAACCGGGAAAAAGTAAGTCAGAACTTACCATTCCTGCTTCTATGAGTGATAGCGAGGCTCTGGCACATTTAATTCAGTCAACTGATGATGAAAGTATTCGCAAAGATGCTATTGATTTGTTGCAGGCTCTAGATCCTGATCACTCTCTATTTGATGGGGTGCGAGAGAAAGACTTAAGTATATATCTTAAAGAAAACTCCATCGCCTTGCGGGTTATTTTTATTCCTCGGAGCGATAAGCGATACTCGGTTCTAGTACAAGTTTATCCCACAGGCGATCGCCAGTTTTTGCCAAAGGGATTAAAGCTTACTGTTCTTGATGAGAATGGAGATGAGATGATCACCCATGCGTCTCGCGCTAGAGATAATCTGCTGAATCGTCCACTGATTTTAGATAAAGGTGATTGTTTTGGTATCAAAATTGCGCTAGTTGAGTCTAGCATCACTGAAACTTTCGCTATCTGATATGGCAGTTATAATAGTTGTCAAGTAAATTCATTTTTCTCTGTTGAAATTGCCAATTGTTAATTCTAAATTATTCATTTATCGCTTACATTATTTATTTTTTTTGCTAAAGCAATTACTGATTTTTGACCATGAATAATTTTTCCTCGTCAAACCAAAATGTTTCGGTGATATTATCTTTCACAGGAACTGCTGATAGTGGTTTTTACGTCGATGTCAAAGTTTGCGAAAATGGCACGCCAATTAAACAAGACAGACAAAGAATACCAGCAGTTTCAGAGCTAGAATCCAAATATCAGAATTGGCAAAGACATTATATTGCTCAGGGAAGAGTTGTTGCTCGCTCCAGACGAGAGATAGTGTTACCAAATGAAGAAGTTGGATATTCTTATGTGGATTCATGTCGTGAAGCTGCTAGGAACTTAGAGTCCTATTTAGACCAACATTGGTTTAGTGGGGATAAATTTAAACTATTGAAAGAGTGGATTAGAGGTCAGACAGTTCTTCAAACAGACAATTCCGTTCCAGTTTTCTTTGAGTTTAGAACGGATTCCCACGAACAGGATCGATTATTACGTCGATTACCTTGGTCTTGCTGGGACTTGTTTGCAGAGTTGAGTAATACAGAACCTGTCTTAGGCATGGCAGTCGGTAGACCAGTAAGTTCTACATTGAGAAACATCAGAGTTTTGCTAGTTTTAGGTAGCGATGAGGGAGGACTCGATTTAGCAGAAGATGAATGCTTGGTCTCCGATTTAAGTAACATTGGCGCACAGGTCAATTGTTTATCCTGTCCTGAACCAGAGAAACTATATCTTGAACTGAATAACAACTGCTACGATATTTTCTTTTTTGCAGGACACAGCCTTAGTGAAGAAGCTCAGGGAAGGAGTACAATCCTTCTTCAGCCAAAAAAGCCTGTTCCTATAAGTGTCTTAAATGATAGTTTAAAGACTGCATCTCGCAATGGACTGAAGCTCGCTATTTTTAATTCCTGTGACGGTTTAGGGTTAGCCGATACATTACTTAGCAATACAGGAATTCCTTCTGTTATCGTTTTTAAAGAACCTGTTATCGACGAGGCGGCTCGTAAATTTCTACAATGCTTTTTAGAAGAATTTTCTACTGGCAAGCCATTATTTTTGTCTATGCGAGAAGCAAAAAACAGACTGAAATTTTTAGAGGTTCGACAGAATAATCCTTTACTTAATGCGAGTTGGTTACCAGTTGTTTGTCAAAACTTGAGCCAACCAGAAATGGTTTTAGAGCCAACTGAAACTTCCTCAGTTATCCCAGATAGAGAGCCTGCGTTGAAATTAGAGACAAGACCAAAAAGAAAAAATAAGGGACTGATTTTAGGAACTAAGGGACTGATTTTAGGAACTGTTGCTGTTGTTCTACTAGCACTCATAGCTGTTGGAAGAAATGAGAAGCGCTCACTTCTTCCACCGGATCCTGTCCCTTCAGTTAACCCAGTTAGTCAACCAAACAACGTAGTCACTGAAGGAGACAACGTAGTCAGTGAAGGAGACAAACTCATTTTAACCTCAGAGAAAAATGATGAAAAGAGCAAAGGAATTGAGGCTTATGCTAATCAGCAATGGGATGCAGCGATCGCGGCCTTTAGAGAAGCCCTCAAAATAGATACAGATGATGCAGAAACCTGGATCTATTTAAATAATGCGATCGCTAACAAGAATGAGGCATCAAACGGTGCTAAGGTAACCAGATTAGCAGTCGCAGTTCCGGTTCTAGAAAAAGGGGAACAACAGGAAAAAAGGGAATACCCTGAAGGTATTGCCAAAGAAGTACTGCGTGGAGTAGCATTGCGCCAAGCTGAATTCAATTGCGACATCAACAACTTGGTCAATGCGATAGGAGACTCAAATAAAGAGTTAAGCTGTCAGGGAACGCAGAAGCAATTTATCCACTTTACAATTGCAGACGATCAAGGTTCAAATAACAAATCTATGGCTAGGAAGGTAGCGGCGACTTTGGCTGAGGATGATAAGAATATTGTAGCAGTCGTTGGACATTTTTTCAGTGATGATTGTACGAGAGCAGGGCGAATCTATGGCAACAACAATATAGTTATAGTTTCTCCTACCTGTACTTCGAGCGAACTATCGAATTTGAACGATTACTTCTTCCGGACTGTACCAAATGACAAGGTTGCTGCCAGAAAACTTTTAGATGAGGTAGATTTCCAGAACAAGCAGGTATCTGTTGTTTATGAACAGGATGATGAATATTCTACGTCTTTTAAAGAGGCTTTAGGAAAAGGTATATCTGACCAGAAATATGCTCATGAATGTAAAATCGAGAATTTTAATGATAAGTCTCAGGTGAAGCAGTGTGCAACTGAAGTAAAAGGCAAAAATACTAATTTCCTACTCTTGATACCCTCTTCTAAAAAACGCACAGTAACCCTTCCCATACTAAAACATCTGGACAATAAGATCATAATCCTGGGTAGTGATTCAATTTACGGTCCAGAAGTCACCGAAGACTACGGCAAGGAAGCAGCTGAATTTGGTTTAAAGCTTTATGTCCCTTGGCATAAAGACCACGACTCAAAAACAGACTTTGAAAGAAATGCAGAACAGCTGTTTAATACTGGTGGATTTAACTGGCGTACCCAGTCTGCCTATGATGCAACATCTGCCATAGTACAAGGTATCGAAGATCTCCTGATATCAGGTAATGACATTACCGGGGAAGCCTTAAAAGATAGATTGAGCAGCAGAGACTTTGCCGCAGATGGTGTAGTGGGAGAGGGTAGCGTGAAGTTTGATAACAATGGAGATCGGAACCTTGAAGGCTTGGAGGAGAAGATTGGCGTCATTGTTCAAGTCGAAGAATATAAATATGATCCGCAAGAAGAAACTAAGTATAGATTTGTCCCCATTGAGTAGTGAGATGACGAAAAGGTTATAATCTATCCTTCTACCACTCGATGATCGCTTCCTATGGTTCAAAACCCTGAATCTACTACCGAACTTGCTGCTGCCCTAGAACAACCAGTTGACCTGAACTTTCAGCTGCCTGATCCAGAGGATGAGGAAATTCTTGAGTACGATTTTCAGCAGCAGCTGGATAATGCTTGGCTGGTATGCGATCGCTTTGACTTGCAAACGGAGATCTGGCGGGGACGTATCTTACGCATTGTACGTGACAGGGAGAAAAAAGGTGGTGAGGGACGAGGAGCAGGATTTTTAAATTGGCTCAAAAGTCGAGAAATCAGTAAGAGTCAGGCTTACTCTTTAATTGAACTTGCCAATAGCGCTGATACTCTACTAGCGGAGGGAAAACTGGATCCAGATGCCATCAGAAACTTCAGCAAACGGGCTTTTGTGGAAACAGCTAAGTCTCCTACAGAAGTTCAACAAATGGTATCAGATGCAGCACAAAAAGGCGATCGCATCACCCGCCGGGAGGTAAAGCAACTCTCTGATGAATGGACAGCAATGTCTTCAGACTTGATACCAGAGACAGTTAAGGAAAAATCCGCTGAAGGTGCGATGCCTGCTCGTTATCTAGCGCCTCTGGTTAAGGAAATGGAGAAGTTGCCAGAAACTCATCTGGCACCACTACAGCAGGAAATCGCTGCTAGTCCAGATGTGGATACAATCAAACAGGTAACAACAGATGCCCGTTACTTAGCCAAGTATCTAGATGCAGCGGCTCAAGTTCAGACGATTAGCCAGTCATCAATAGATATGGAAGTTGCTCTAGAAGAAGCCCTTCGTTTGCAATGTTTAAACACTGCTGCTGATTTAGTTAAACAGGCATCTGTGTTAGAACAAACTATTGGTAAACTTTATACTACCTGGAAACGTCTGGGGAATTTATCAGACCGTTTGTACGTAGATACAGGAGCTAGTACACCCCAGTTGCGATCGCTCCTCAGCTGTATAGAGAGCCTCACTGGAGAGATTATAGAAGTACCACTGGATGAGACAGGTGAGCAAATCATTCGCCTGAAAGTTATTACGGAGAATATGACATCGGGTTGATGCTTGAAGGCAGGAGGCAGGAGGCAGGAGGCAGGAGGCAGGAGGCAGGAGGCAGAAGGCAGGAGGCAGGAGGCAGGAGGCAGGAGGAATAAATCGGTGCTCTAGCCTCAACCTACTGGACTGACACAGCTCAGGGGGTGACACAGCTAAAAATGTAGGTTGGGTGAAACGGAGTAAAACCCAACGCAGCACACGACCTTGTTAGGTTGCGCTATCGGCCTAGCTACACCCAACCTACTTATTCCACTACCGAAAATCTAAACCACCACTTTAGCTGTGCGCCAATAATTTAATGGTGGTGGTGATGATGGTGAGTTGATGCCTGCACTGCTGCTAACTGAGGATTGACAGTAACAGCATTTTCTGAGAGCAATGCCTCAATCTGAGGATTTGCCCAAGCTGCTGCCATCTTCAAGAAATCTGGAGCATCGTTAACACAAGGCATCTCCACATAGGTAACTTCAGGGCTACGTCGCTTCAGAGCATGAACGATATGATGGACATCCAGCAGGGTTTCGTGATTTTCTGTGGCAAAGCCAATAGGCATAAACACAATAGCTGTAGCTCCCAAATCAATTAAGTTCTTGGCAGCTAACTCAACATGAGGCTGAGTCCATTTAATCAGAGGTGTCTGATGATTGAGCCAACCCACAGAAATTAGGGGATACTTGTGCATCAGTTTCTGTCGTACTAGCTCATAGAGCGCCTGACTTTCGTCAATACCAGAAACAAAGCCTTTGGCTTCGTGGGGGCAACCGTGATTCATCAGCACAACGCCAATTTGGGAAGGTAAATGGGCTGCTGCTAAATCTGTAGCAATTTTCTCCTCTACCATCCGAGCCGTCAAATCAATGTATTCCGGCTCATTGTAGAAGGAAGGGATATAACGTATTCCCTTAAGCCAGTGCTCGTTACCCCCAGTCAACTTAACCAAAGCTTTGTTAACTTGTTCAACAGCAATACCACTGGTAAAGATTGAGTCAACTACTAACAGGGGATAAATCAACAGTTTGTCAAAGCCTTGTGCTTTAATGTCTTCTAGGACTTGTTCTGGTAGAAAAGGAGCACAGAAGTTAAAAGCTTTGAAAACTTGGATGCGATCGCCCCATTGAGCTTGTAGGTGCTTTTCAATACCTGCCCGTTGCTGTTCAAAGATCTTATTGTGGGGAGAGATAAAATTGTTGTGATCATGTCCCCACTCTTGGTAGTCGAAGATTGCCAAAATTTTTGCCAAAGGTGGATAAACCCAGGTGGGTACCGGCGCAAATTTAGCAGTGAGTAGATTTAGAGCTTGCTCGTTGTAGTTGGCAAAGTCTTCGTAACTTTCGACTTCACCGTAACCCATCAGCAAGACAGCAACTCGTTCATTACCGCCAGTTGCAGTAGATGTTACTCGTTGCGTTTTTTCTGGAGTTGCAACCACTTAGTATTACCTCGCCTGGTAAAAATTCAACTGCAATCGGCTGGGGCATCTTAAGGATGATCAAAGAAGATGCATTCCTGCCGATCCTAGGGTAACACCCCCTTCTGGGAGCTGGGGAGCTGGGGAGCGGAGGAGCTGAGGAGCGGAGGAGCGGGGGAGCTGGGGAGCTGAGGAGCGGAGGAGCTGAGGAGCTGAGGAGCGGGGGAGCGGGGGAGCGGAGGAGCGGAGGGGCGGAGGAGCGGAGGAGCGGAGGAAGAGGAAGAAATCAGATGCTCAGCGTCTGTTCGAGGATGTCTTTTGCT
>JAAHHL010000370.1 GCA_010672185.1 Caldora sp. SIO3E6
CCTACGAATGACAGAAACACTACCTCCAACCTTAGAGCCTTAAAGCCTTAGAACCTTCTTTCCTTCTGCCCTCTGCCCTCTGCCTTCTGCCTTGTTTCTTGAAAGCAATTAGCCATTGGCCATTAGCGATTAGCAATTAGCAATTAGCCATTAACCATTAGCAATTAGCCATTAGCCAGAGTGTTTCTTCAAAGTGACTTAAGAGTATTTTTGAGCTGTTTTAGGGATTTTTTGTCCAAACTAATCAAATACTTGGGTGACAACAACAGTAATTGTTCCTTTAAATTCTCTGTTACTGGTAGTAGGAAGGGAGACGGTGTTACATTTTCAACGGGTTGTTGTCGTATAAGAGCCTGACGAAAAACTTTGTCGGTATAAACTGGTAATTTATGATGTAGAGCAAAAGGATAGGGAATTGCAGCGATACCTACGGACTTCAGTGCAGTTATTGCTTGTTCTGCTGAAACATTCTCACGGGTGACACGAATCGGATATCCCTGGTAAAAACTGCCTCTTACAGCCTCAGGAGAGGGTTTGGCAACTTCAATTCCCTTAATCTCAGCCAACTCACGATCTAGGATACTCGCATACTTGCGCTTGATTTGGTTAACACTCTCTAGATGATCTAAATCGGCATCAGCAAGTAATGCACTAATGGGATGCATTCGTCTCTTATAACCAACTCCGGTGAAATAAAATTCATCAGCATCGATTTTAGAGAAAAGTTCTGCATGTCGGTTAAAGTGTCCCCACATTGACATGCGAATATAGTCAGAAAAGTCATTAGTTACAACAATGCCACCTTCGCCACCTGCAACTGTTTTACTACCTTGAAGGCTAAAAGCACCAAAGTCACCAATGCCACCACACAAGCGGTCACCCCAACGGGCGCCATGAGCATGGGAAGCATCTTCAATTAAAGTAATATTTCGCCCCTTAATTACTTCTAAGATAGAGCCCATATTGGCAGGAATGCCAAACAAATGAACAACAACAATTGCTTTAGTTCTAGGGGTTATTTTTTTGGCAATATCAACTGGGCAAATAGTAAACGATTGATCTACGTCAGCAAAAACTGGTGTTGCACCAAGATTGAGAATAGGATCAATGGAGGCATGAAACGTACAGGAGGGAACAATAACTTCATCTCCTTCCCCAATATTGGCCGCAAACATTGAGGCTTCTATGGCAGAAGTGCCATTACAAAATGAAAGACCATATTGTTTATCTGTATAACGAGCAAAGCGTTGCTCAAAATCTTCAAGAAATGCTGGATATCGACTAATTTGTTTTTTTAAAATAGCTTTGCTAACAGTAAGTATTTGTTTGGTACTAGTTTGCAATCTTATGGATAAAAACTTTGCTTTACTCATTTTAAGGTATTGACTTTTTGCTTAATCAGTGTTTTAGCGACAGAGCAACTTTCTTCCCGCTATAGCTAGGAAGTAATCTTATAGCGCTACGCGCATACATTAGGACAAAATCTTTTCTCTGTGTTCCTCTGTGCCTCTGTGGTGATATGAATTTTTCAACGTCCTAACCAAAATGCGTAACGCTATACCTGTCGCTTTCGGTAACTATTGAGCTCCCAGTTTAGACATTAATTAAACTTGAAAGTTTTGGCACAGCTATATTTTTGAGATGATCAGCCAACCTCAAAGAAAGAGCAACAATGGTCATCGTAGGGTTGACATGTCCAACAGTTGGAAAAACGGAACTACTGGCAACATAAAGGTTATTCATCCCATGTACCCGACAATTTTCATCAACAACTCCTTTTTTGGGGTCAAGACTCATACGAGTTGTTCCCATATGATGAGATGAGTCTGTCAAATCAGGCCAAAAACTTTCAGCATCTGGAAACTCACTGGTCAGATGCCCCAACCCTTGCTCCTGGAGAACCTTACTCAAAATCTCATGAAACCGAACAATAGAGCGTTTCTCCTCCGATGAAATTTTCAGGTTAACTTTGAGACGATTTAATCCCAGTGCGTCTCGCTGATTGCCCAGCATAATTCGACTTTCACGGTTTGGTGCATGTTCAAAGTGGCTAGTGATAGCTACGCGCTCATACTGAATGGGCATATTCAGATACATCCTGGCAAAAAATTCTGCCCACTGAAACATAAATGGAGAAAATTTAGTCAGGTTATTTTTAATCGCCTGTGCGGAAAAAGACTTGCTGAAAGCATTAATTGCCTCAGTCATGCCATCAGGATACATTGGAAATAACTCGACATAGTGATTCAGTAATCTTTCCTCTCTCTGAATCTGGTCAGCAAGTTTGATGCCTAGTAACAGAGAGCCTTTATGTATTAAAGATCCTCGATGTATTTTCTTGCGACCTAATAAAATAGGTGACTTAAAGGTATTCGTTGTTGGGGTAATATAGCCAAGTTTGATCTTCGGATGCTCCATATAGTATCGACCGACAACATCATTCTGATTTCCCAAGCCATCAGCACAATACCGTCGAGACAGAAGTAGTAAACGAGTATTTTCCCAACCACCACAAGCTAGAATATATATCTTTGCGTTAACAAAGAAATTGTTTCCGGCAAAAGAAGTCACATGAAGTTTATTGACAGTTGTCAGGGTTGATGAAGGTTCAATTTCAGTTACATTGGCATTTATACAAACTTGTATATTGGAAGCCGCCTGAAGTTCTTCAATATATTCCAACCTCACATTAACTGGCTTACGAGCCAGGAGGAAAACCTCAAGATTAAAAGTTTCATCAGCTAAAAAATTATGTTTATTCCCAAGTAGATAATTTTCCCAATGCTTAGGAATAAAATCATTAAAGTCAGTAAGCTTCAAGAAAGCTGATGCTTTTTGGTTATATTCATCAAGACAGTCATAGGTAATAGGCCATCCACTATCAGGAACCCAATCTCTCTGTTCATAGTCAATCCTGTTTAGAGGTGCACATCGACCAGCCCAAGTATTGGTTGAACCACCTAAATATCGATTTCGAGATACATAACCATCTTGTGCCCTTACGGGATGACCAACACTCTCAAAGTCATAGAGAGATTGTGTTTTTTCATCAGACGAATAGCTGCCGCTTTCCAACACAAGAACCTTTTGATCAGTGCCGATAAATTCTCGTGCGATCGCTATTCCTGCCGCACCTCCACCTACTATGCAAATATCAGTATCAAATGTATGGTCTTGTTCAATTTTAAAGGCATTAATATCCTGCATAAATTACCCCAAAAAAAGATATAAATATTTTTCATGATTCACCCTTATTGAACCGCATATCAAAGTAGTCAGGAGTCAGAAGCCAGGATAAAAGAATACAAGAGTTTCTTTTTTTTGCAATCTAGGTTTACGACTCGTTTGAAAACGCTATAGCACTACAATTTAGCACTAGTATCACCGCAATATTACTTAAATCTGTATGCTTAAAAATGTAAAATTTAAGCACAATTGAGCTTTTGAGTAGTAGCCCCTTTAATAATCCAATATTGGCATATGCAAATCGTATCTGCCATATGACAATCGGCATAGATCCAGCTAGGGGAACTAACAGTCTTATTGTTAACCTAAAAGTCAGATAACTTCTTCAGGGCTATTGAGTTGGTCAATATCTGTTTGGGTAAAACTACTCCAAGTTCATATCAATGATATCTACTATTAGTTATAGATAGAACTCAAAAAAATATTTCTCCAGTATGACACCTACTGCATCCTTATCCAATTGTCCTACCAGAAGACAGAGAGTTTTTAACTGTTCAGGGGGGGTGAACGAAATTTTGCGTGGGATTTCCATTCTCCGCGTCGGTCGCGTCTGCTGACTCTTTTCCCACTCCTTTTTTCCCTCACCCGTTCAGGGGGGTAGCAAAATTTGGTTTGGCAAAAACAGTGTGCATTTGTCGCCAACTACTGAAAGTGGAGCCAGTTCTATGCCGATAGTCACAAATTGCCTCTAGTAGGCGTAGAGTATTCAGCCCAGCTTTATTCTCAATTGGGTCTAATTTTTGAGAATGGTGGAACTTACGCTCTCTGTAGGAAAGTAGCCGTGATCGCAAGCGATAGATTCAATTTTATTTGATCAAATAGCTCTAATTAAAAGCTATAATAAAGATTTTGAAAATCCCACTTATTCGATTGACAACAACCGATAGATTGTATACAGTTTAAAAGACAGCTAAGCAATTGTCATAGATTAAAATCTCAAATTTTCCAGGTTAGTGCTTCTACCCCTCAACTAGCTAGCCTTAATTAAAGTTTTCATGGTCTCCTCTGTGGCAAAGAGATACTTTTATCGGTCATAAGAAATCAAGAAGTCTCTCATACTTATTGAGCAGCTAAATTATCCAGTAGGTATCACTAATGTCATCAACTAAATCAAAAATTCTCGTTACTGGAGGAGCAGGTTATATCGGCTCCCATGCAGTCCTTGCACTAAAACATGCTGGTTATGAAGTAGTTATTCTCGATAATTTAGTCTATGGACACAAAGACCTTGTAGAAAAAGCTTTACAGGTAGAGCTGGTAGTCGGTGATATTACTGACCGCAACCTCCTTGATCATCTATTCAAAACCTATGATATTGCCGCAGTTATGCACTTTGCTGCTTACGCCTATGTAGGGGAGTCTGTCAAGGATCCCGGTAAATACTATTCTAATAATGTCTTAGGTACTCTGACACTTTTGCAGGCAATGCTTGCAGCATCTGTCAAAAATATAGTATTTTCTTCTACTTGTACTACTTATGGTGTAGTAGAGACTATGCCTGTTACGGAAGATGAGCCCCAAAACCCCATTAATCCCTATGGGGCGAGTAAACTGATGGTAGAGAGAATTCTCTCAGATTTCGATAAAGCTCATGAATTGAAGTATGTCTGTTTTCGCTACTTCAATGCTGCAGGAGCGGATCCTAGTGGGTTGCTAGGGGAAGACCATACACCAGAACCTCACTTAATTCCTTTAATACTGCTAACCGCTTTGGGTAAGCGGGAATCTATTTCCATTTTTGGTACAGATTATCCGACACGAGATGGTACTTGTATTCGAGATTTTATCCATGTTACTGACTTAGCGACAGCTCATGTGCTAGGTTTGGAATACTTACTCAAAGATGGTAATTCAGATGTATTTAACCTAGGAAATAGTAATGGTTTTTCCGTCAGAGAAGTGATTGAAACAGCTAAAGCAGTAACAGGGAAGGATATTAAAGTAGTGGAATGCGATCGCCGTCCTGGAGATCCCCCTTGTTTAGTTGGTAGTAGCGAAAAGGTGAGGAGAATCCTGGATTGGAATCCTCAATATCCTTCTTTAGAGGATATCCTTTCCCATGCATGGCAGTGGCATCAACAGCGTCATGGTTAGTTGTTTGTTATTTGTTATTTGTTGTTTGTAAAAAAACAACTAACAACAAACAACAAAGCGGCGGGCGGTTATCCCTCCCATTCCTTATAGGATGGGAGGGATAGCCGCTTTCGGTGAGTGTTAGATTAAGTCTGGAGTTTGAGGGTGCTGTCGATACCACTCAATAGTGTTCTTGAGTCCTTGCTCAAAATCCATCTTGGCAGTAAATCCAAAAACCTCTTTGGCTCGTTGAGTATCCAGGCAGCGACGGGGTTGACCATTGGGTTTATCAGTTTCCCAGACAATTTCCCCCTCAAAGGACATCAACTTGCAAATTAGCTCAACTAACTTACGAATTGAAATTTCTTGCCCTGTTCCTAAGTTGACTGGCTCTGGCTCATTGTAGTATTGAGTGGCCATGATAATTCCTTGCGCTGCATCCGTTGAGTAGAAAAACTCGCGAGTAGGACTACCATCTCCCCAGACTGATAGTTTCTTTTCTCCCTTCTGCTGCGCCTCATAAACCTTACGAATTAAGGCAGGAACCACGTGAGAACTACTCGGATCAAAGTTGTCCTCCGGTCCATATAAGTTAACTGGTAACAAATAGATGCCATTAAATCCATATTGTTGCCGATAGGCTTGAAGTTGCACAAGTAGAGCTTTTTTGGCAATGCCATAGGGAGCATTTGTTTCTTCTGGATAACCATTCCAGAGGTCTTCTTCCTTAAATGGAACAGGTGTAAACTTCGGATAGGCACAAATTGTACCCACACAGACAAATTTTTCGATACCAGCTTGATAGGCAGTGTGAATTAGCTGAGTGCCCATCATCAGGTTGTCGTAGAATAACTCCCCTGGCTTTTCCCGATTAAGACCAATACCCCCCACATGAGCAGCCAGATGAATCACAACATCCTGCTCCTCAACTGCTCTTTGACACCCTTCTAGGGAACGCAAATCGTAGTCGAGCGATCGCGGGATGGTAATCTTATGTTGCTCAGCTCCAGCTTGCCGCAGTTGCTCTACCACCTGACGCCCCAAAAATCCAGCTCCACCGGTAACCAAAAGCAACATCCAGAAATTCACGAATTGAGTGGGTTTCACCTGTTGCCACTACGTAATCATCTGGTTCTGGTTGCTGTAGCATTAGCCACATCGCTTTTACGTAATCCTTCGTATAGCCCCAGTCTCGCTTGGCATCCAGATTACCTAGGTAGAGTTTTTTCTGCTGCTGGGCTACAATGCGAGCGATCGCTCTGGTGATCTTGCGGGTAACCATGAGTCACCTCGACGGGGTGACTCATGGTTAAACAAAATCCCATGAACATCGTAGTCTTTTTCTAGCAAGAACTCACTCAAATAGGAGCCGTCTTGACCTGTAATGCCGGTGATGAGAGCTCGCTTGCGTTGCGTCATACTTAAATTTTCCTGTGAACAAATATTAGGTGAATCTTAACTGCTTAATAACCCTGGACAATTCCACATCAGTGCAAAAATATAGCGCCATAAAGAATGTGA
>JAAHHL010000371.1 GCA_010672185.1 Caldora sp. SIO3E6
TGTTACCACCAGTGGTGCTGGCGGTAACATCTCCATTGAGTTCTGTGGTGCCACCTGCGTCAGTGGTAAGGCTAGTAGCATCAACCTTGTTGCCAAAGCTGGTGATACCATTGGTATTCACCACTAAGTTACCCAAAGCTTGATTGCTACCGATAGCACCGTCGAAGGTAACATTACCGTTGCCAGTAGTAACGGTAAGGTCGTTAGTTTCTCCCATGGCACTATCGATGGTATTCTCAAAGTTAAAATCCCCGTCCCCAGTGCTGCTGAGGTTGAGGTTCTCTTCAATGAGCACTGCATCACCATAGGTTTGGTTCCCAGTGGTGGTAACATCATCGTTGAGTTCTGTGCTGCCACCTGCGTCAGTAGTAAGGCTAGCAGCATTGACAGTGTTAGCAAAACGGGTAGTACCAGTGCTATTAGCAGTTAGCGCACCTAAGGGAGTAGTATTGCCGACAGCATCGTTAAAATTAATATTGCCTTCACCAGCGATCGCACTCAAATTAGCAGGACCGTCAACTGTATCATTGAAGGTGATATCACCATCCCCAGTACCTGTATCTATGGTGGTGTCATTATCTATAGTGGTTGCGCCGTTAATCTCAATAAACTGGTTTTCGGTAGTGATATCGGCGCTTAAAGCAACAGTGTCCCCATCAAGAGTAACTGAAGCATTATCTGTACCGGCAATTGCCCCATTCACACCAATAGAACCATTGGGAGACTGAATCCTTAAGGGGTCAGTGAAAGCTGCACCAGCGTTATCAATCGTAACTGCTCCACTGCCATTATTACGTCCAATGGTGAGGGAGGCGAAACCATCTTGCAGCAAGCCAACTTCTGCTCCAGTTAAATCCAGAATGCCGTTGTTACCGCTATCTGCGCCACCGATTTGGATATTCTGGTTCTCGGTAAAAGGCTGAAGGGATAAATTACCAGTACCTGAAACATTCCCAGCAAAGTCTAGTTCATCTCCAGTGAGTGTGACATCACCATTAATCGTAACGGCATCCCCGTAGCTTTGACCGGCAACACCACTGGTGGTAACATTACCGTTGAGTTCTGTGCTACCACCTGCATTAGTAGTCAAGCTAGTAGCATCGACTGTGCCAGCAAAGCGGGTGATGCCATTACTTTCGGCATTTAGGTTAGCTAGAGGAGTGTTGTTACCTACATTGCCGTTGAAATTAATTGCACCGTTACCAGCGATCGCATCCAAATCAAAATTACCATCAACTGTACCATTGAAGTTGATATCACCGTTCCCAGCACCTGTATCTACGGTGATGTCATTACCTAGAGTAGTTGCGCCATTAATCTCAATAAACTGGCTGTTGGTAGTGATATCGGCATTTAAGGCAACAGTGTTGGCATCAAGGGTAACTGAAGCATCATTTGTACCGATAATTGTCCCATCAATTTCCCCATTCACAGTAATGGAACCGTTGGGAGACTGAACTCTTAAGGAGTCAGTGAAAGTTACACCACCGTTATCTATCGTAACTGCTCCACTGCCATCAGCACGTCCGATAATAATTTCGCTAAAGCCATCTCGCACATTAGGATTAAACACATTATTATTAATCAGGTCTTCGGTGCTGAGATTTAACCTATTATCATCAGTGTTGCCACCAATGGTAATTCCCAAACCAGGGGTTTCCGGCTGAAACTGAAGCGTATTGCTTCCCCGTATTCTTGTATCGGTAATATTAATCTCATCCGCTGTAAAAGTCAGAGAACCATTACCCTGTCCCCCATCCGGGTTAACTCTGCTGTCTTCCAACCGAATTCCTTCTCCACCTGGATTGGTTGCTGTACCTGTAAGACTAATATCCCCATCCGCCGCTGCGATTCTACTTTCCTCAAGGAATATTCCCCGACTATCAGTAGTCCCAGTAGTAGTACCCACTACAGTAAGATTCCCTGCTGCCTCAGTTCTCACAGAACTTTGTCTGTCTAGCTCAACGCCATGATTGTTGTCTAAAGTTGCGTTAGTAGTACCCTCGAGTCGGATATCACCATTGGTAATGACTCTGGATCTTGTCAAAGATATCCCCTGATTATTCTCTGTACCAGCGTTAGTGATGCCTATGATCGTAATATTCCCGCCTCCCCGAGAGATTACATTAACCTCATTATTCAGGGTAACGCCAGCATTATTGTTTGCATTAGAAGTATTTTCACCATGCAACTCTATATTACCATTTGCCTCTACTATGCTACGGGTTCTAATCGAGATTCCACTTAGATTACCTCCTAAAGGACCACTTGTGCCTGTCAGGTTAACATCTCCCCCACGGGCATTCAAAGAGCTTCTGTTATCGATAACAATACCATTACCGAAATTTCTCCCTGTACCAGTTAGGTTGATCTCGCCGTCTCGGGTCTCAATCGTGCTATTTAGGATATTGATGCCATTGCGACTGTCACCTACATTGGGCTGATTTCCTCTACCAACCCCTTTAATCAAGCCCCCCTGTGTTTGAATTAAGGTCTGGTTGATATTAAGGTTGCCGACTCCATTATCATCGGCATCAGCTGTCAATACAAGGTTGAGGGAGCTCCCATCTTGAACACTAGTCCAAATGTTTAGCTTGACATTGGGATCAGGATCGGGATTGGGATTGATCTTGATAGAGTTAGCAGCATTTAAAGTTAGGGTATTATCCCCCGTACCCCGATAATCTAAGTCAGTACTCAGAGTAATATCCCCATCTTGAGTTACCCCTGCTCCTGTCGTTATGGTGACATCACCATTCATGAGGGCAGCAATGATTAAATCAACTCCCAAAGTTGCATTATCGGCAGTTGAGGTAAAGGGACTCATATTATTAATACCGACATTACCTGCACCAGCTACAATCTCAATATTATAGGGGTCAATTAACCATTCTCCCCCCAAACCGAACTGAGCAGAGACATCCGGGGTAGTAGTAACTTGTAAATTTTGCAATCCACTGGTTTCGACAAAGCCACCATCACCACCCAATGCACCACCGCGAGCACTGATTTCCCCATGAATATTGGCTGTCTCTTCAGCAAAAACTATGACTTCCCCACCATTTCCTGAGGTGATCGCATCTGCTTGAATAACCGAGTCAGGACTAATAAATGTGCCCAAGGCATTCGGTACTGAACCTTGACCTTGAACATCTCCCCCAATCAAGACCCTACCACCACCATTAGTACCAGAAGCATTGATCTTAGCACCAACTAAACCGACGCGATCGCCCAACACATTTACCGTACCGCCTATCTCTCCAGTCGTATCAACGGTGCCGGAAATATAGGTAGATCCTGCCCCTTGAGGAAGAGATATTCCTGAACCACTCAAAAAGAGATTACCATTGGAATTGACTGTAACTTCTGTGGCATCTGCTAAATTTCCCCCCGCTAGCAACTCCGGTAAATCAGGCGGTGACAAACTACTACCATTCGGTAAAGCACTACCATTATCTATCTCCCCAATTGGCTGCAATTCCAAACTCAGCACCATGCCTTCTTGGCTAATACGTACTACATTTTCCCCTGGCACAGCTGCAATGGTGATGTTGCCTCCTGGTGTGGAGATAGTTCCTGTATTGATGACCATACCACCCAGGAGAGTCAAATTTTGACCCTCATTCACTTCTAAGTTACCGGCATTGACAATAGTACCCGGCTGGCTCATGGTAAAAGCAAAACCGTTGGGGTTACCTACCAAAGCTTGATAGTCATTTGTGCCAACTCCATTGAACCAACCTCCCTCAAAACCAATGCCATTAGCGGTAGTAGCCGTAAAACTAGCTGGCAAGTTCAGACTGGCATCTTGACCAAAAACAATTCCAGCAGGATTGAGTAAAAATAGGTTAGCATTACCACCTGTTTGCTGGATAAGGCCATTAATTACTGAAGCATCTCCCCCTACCACTCTACCGAGAATGTTACGAATTTGGGGTGTAGAAAGAAAATTAGCAATCTCGCCGTTACTAAGACCAAACTCTTGGAAACTATGGAACAGATTTGCACCATCTCCTGATAGAGTTCCTCCTGTGATATTATATTGATCTCCATCAACTGTGACTGTAGTATTAGTACCGTCGGAAGAAGTGGAAATCGATTGTGCCTGAAGTGGTTTAGAGCCAACTGCTCCTAACAAAGAAAAGAGTGTTACTAAAGGTACTAGCAGATTCTTGAGTAGTGAAGCCATGATTTGTTGTTGGTTGTTGGTTATTTGTTATTGGTTAGTGATAATTGATGAACAATAGCCAATAAGTAAAACTCATGAGCAACTGCAAAACCGGAGTATCCCGATTTTGTCTAATTAGTGTTAGCGACTGGCTTGCTTAGATAATTTTTCAAAAATTAGCTACACTTATTCACAACAGATATTAAATTCATCTGTCCATAGGTATAGCAACCGCCCTGGCGATTAGGACAAGGGGATGGCAGCCCTGGCGATTAGGACAAGGGGATGGCAGCCCCTTGTTAAGTTGCCTTAGTTTGCTCTACTATGCGGTAGATTGTTGATCTCCCTCGCATTCCCCTTGGAAAGGGGGACTTTTGTCTACTGCACTTTGTTAGAGCGCAAAACGCTGTATCGTTATTCCCAATAAGAATAAGACACTTTTTCTGTGAAAAATTTTTTACAGCAAGAAACAGAAGCTATTCTTTTTCCCGACACCCTACACAATTCGGTTTCTTGGCAATGCTCTTCTTCCGCCCCAGTTAATTCTCTCCTGATCGAATTTTTGGGTAGAATACACTCTCGGTGATTATTAAAAATTTGACTGTAATTTCAATATATACAAATACAGTATGAAGTGTCGATAGTTATTCAGTATCTTCACCAAAGTTTTACATTGAATTGTTGATTTGTGAAGATTATTGACACCAAATCCGGTTTGGTTAGTGGGACTTAGACAATTTTTCCCTGACAAAAGGGCTAAAGCCTTACCGTGTGCTGATACCAAATCCGGTTACAATAGAGCCGTTTTGAGCAAACCGTGAAATCTTGCTCTGAGACGTTTCATGAAACGTCTCTACAATGTGGGTATAGCGGGTATATCGATACCGAATTTGGTATGATTTACCTCGGAGAGGTACAATCGGCCCAAAGCCAATACTGCTCGGATAAACTTTATAAGGGTTGATGGGGCTCACATCGGGTGCGATAGATATCTTCATTTTCACCACACCCCACACCCCACACCCCACACCTTGTCTCCTGTTTAGCGCTTGTCACCCCCTGAGCATTTTTTTCTAAGTCCCATTATTAATCGTAACCAAAATCAGTCAAATTGATATCAATCAGTCTATTTGTCCTTTGATTGCTCTCACTGAATAAGTTACCAACTCGCTTGATAATGAATTGTTTGTAACTATTTTCTATATTTTCATTAATTGCATTGGGAAGACCTTTGCCAACTAATAATGACAGTTTATAAGCAATGTTCCAAGATAGGGAACGTTTGCGGTAAATTATACTGGGGGGATTAACCCAAAAATTAAGTTTTCGTTGAAAGGCAAGACTCCCTCCCTTGAAACCAACATTTTTTGCCTCCACTGAATAGTCAACACTACCATCGGATTCTGCGAAATTGAGTAACTTTTGACCAAATGATTGTTGATCTTTTTTCAATAATTCAATTGGCAACACTAATACGTTATCTGAACCAAAAAGTTTTTGATAATATTCAATCAACAAATCATATTCAAAATGATCCAAACGACAGGTGGGTCTATACCCTGTTATGTGGTCTCCTGTGCCAATGAATTCCTCAATTGTTTTAGTTCCTCCTCCTCCGATGTGATGCCGATAAGCTGACATCAGGATCGCTTTCTGTTCTCGAATGACGATAAAAATCTTAGCTTCCGGGAACGCAGCATGAATACGATCCGCATATTCTTTTCCCTGATAATCACCACCTAGCTGATTGCCACTCAAACCCTCATTCGATATCACTGGAACAAGGTTATACTTAGCAGCCTCCTGTAGCATTGGTTCAAACACTTTGTAGGCTAATTTAGCAGAAAAATTTAAGCTATTCGGAATGATAAATTTTTCCACTACATCCATAGAGCCTCCTAGAGATTCTCGTTCTGATGGAGCCAAAAATCCTGCCTTCTCATTATTAAAGAAGACTTCTTGTAGCCATGTTGAACCAGTTTTGACATAACCGACATGAATTAGTAATCGCTTGTTTGACATAACCTTATTAGCTGTTAAAGAATTAAAATCATTGAAAGTGCAAGGGTTTTGAACTCATCCGTACAATTTCCTTACACTTTCACCAGGAAATCCGTAATGAACTCTTGACTTATTACTCTCGAGAAACAGGAGGCAGGAGGCAGGAGGTGAGGAAGGAGGAAGGAGGTAGAAGGTAGGTAGGAAATAGTTTTCTCCTATTCAATTGGGGGTGCGAAGCGCTCCTCAGGAGCTCTCAAGAAACTAGCACCTCAGCTGCAAGGGGGTCGGGCGTTTGCGTAGCATGGTGCGTAGCACCATAGCATTTGGACAGGTATATACCGGGTCTATGTGCTTAAATTATCGCACAAATGCTACTCTTCGAGAACGCTTCGCGAACGCCCCTACTGCTCCCCAATGTGTTTCTCATGTTCAATGGGGGGCGCGAAGCGCTCCTGGGGAGCTCTGAAGAAACACTCTGGCTAATGGCTAATGGCTAATTGCTAATGGCTAATGGCTAATTGCTAATGGCTAATGGCTAATGGCTAATTGCTAATTGCTCTCGAGAAACTAGGAGGCAGGAGGCAGGAGGCAGGAGGCAGGAGGCGAGGGAGGAGGTAGGAGGTTCCAAGGAGGTAGGAGATATGTTTATCCCCGTCAATTGGGGGC
>JAAHHL010000372.1 GCA_010672185.1 Caldora sp. SIO3E6
TGAGTTAGTTTTCGAGGAAAGCTTCGTGCCCAGGCTTCTACAGGATTGGTAGAGTCTATCATAAAAAAGAAAATAGCCATAGGAATGCACCAGATTATCGAATCGGACGTTGAATGTCCTGATGGTGAAACAAATCGTCAATGGTGCAATCATTAAAAATTATTAAGTTTCTGTCTAAAGTTACGGAGAAGAGCCCCCATTTTCAGTATTAACCATCAGATGTGACTGATAGCACTCTAAAAATTGGGTTGAGCAACCACATCTAACTGATAAGTCTTAGCAACCGGTTATAGTCCGGCAGATATAACGTTGAAAATCGTTTAGGCTCTGTACTTGAGCTTCTAAAAAAATATGACTAGCTATTCACACGTTAAGCTAACTATTGGTTTTGTTGATCCTGATCTGACACCTGAAGAAAGAGATGAGCAGGCACAGCGACTGATCTTTGAACTCCAGGAAATAGATGATGTCGTTTCTGTTAAACGTCTCTTAGATCCAAATCCTCCAAAAGGCAACAAATCACTGGGAGGGTTTCTTGAGGGCCTTTTACTAGCTGAAGTAAATGTCTCAAATGCAAAAAAATTGTTAGGTTTTCTTGGAAATCGTCTGGGAGGTAAACCAATTGAGCTTCATGTGGAAGCTAATGGTAAAAAGCTAAAGGTGAAAGCCTATGGTAAGGAAGAACTCGAAGCTGCTATTAAGGCGGTTCAAGATTTTGCATCGATTTAGGTTATTAAGATATGGCAAAAGTTGCATTGCTATTTGGAGTCAGTGAATACGAACCAGAATTGAAATCATTGCCCGCTGCTTCTGGAGATATTGAAGCAATGAAGAGGGTTCTAGAACACCCAGAGATGGGCTGTTTTGACGAAATCACATGCCGAAACAACCCTGACTCCCAATCAATGCAATATGAAATAGAGACTCTCTTCTCTGGACGAAGCAAAGATGACTTACTACTGCTATACTTTTCTGGTCATGGTATTAAAGATGATACTAATAGATTATACTTTGCATCTCGAAATACTCGTAAAAGCCAGAAAGGCGAACTAATTCGTTCTACTGCAGTGCCCGCTAGCTTCATACATGAAGTAATGCTTAATAGTCGTGCAAGGCGTCAAGTTATCATTCTAGACTGTTGCTTTAGTGGAGCTTTTGATCCTCAATTGCAGTTGAAAGATGATGGCTCAGTTGATTTACAAAGACAACTTGGGGCAGAGGGAAGGGTGGTTTTAACTTCATCCAGCTCAACACAATATTCCTTTGAGCATAATGATTATAACCTGTCGATTTATACTCGTTACTTAGTTGAAGGGATTGAAACAGGAGCAGGTGATCAAGATGAAGACGGAAAGATATCAGTACTAGAGCTTCATGAATATGCCGCTAGTAAGGTAAAGCAAACTGCTCCTGGTATGACTCCAAAACTCATTATACTTAAAGGAATGGGTTTTGATATCTTATTGGCAAAAGCAAAAGCTCTTGATCCAGAGTTAAGATTTCGTAGATGTGTTCATAAGTACGCAACTGGTGGTTCTATCTCTTCAGTTGGTCAAGCCATATTAGATACACTCCAAGAGCAACTAGGCTTGTCAGATGATAGTGTAAGAAAAATTATAGATGAAGTGCTTCGTCCATATCAAAATCGACTTAAAAACTTAGAGCGATACAAAATTGCATTGATCAGCATCATTGAAAGTGAATTTACTATCAGTAGTACTACAGCATCTGAGTTGGAAGATTTGCAAGAAATTTTGGGACTAAAAAAAGAAGATGTTGTGCCTATTGAGCGTGAAATTCTTGCTAAAAAAGAAATTAAAGTTCCTAATTATCAAGTTCAGCATTTCCCTAAATGGATAAATAGTAGATATACAATCGAGGAAAATTTGTTAAAGAACCCAAGGTTACAATATGCAGGAATCAGACTAAGAGCTAGGGCATTTGTAATTGATTTGATTGGTTCCATTGGTTTGGTCTTGAGCTTTACACTTTTAGTAGGTCCAATCTCACCTTTAGTTCTAATACTTTACTATGTAGTTCCTGAGTCGATTTCTGGCTCTACCTTTGGAAAAGAAATTACTAATATTTCTGTTACCGACCAAAATGGTAATCGTATTCGATTTGGCAATTCTTTTTGCAGATTTATTATCAAATATTTTCTATTTTGTAGTGTTTTTGGTATTGTATGGGGAATCTGGAATACAATATTTAAAGCCACAAAAAAAGTAGTTATTTATGACGTGTGGACAGATAGCTTTGTAATTGTAAAATCCAGAACGAAGAGTTCTAAATTACCTCAAAGAGAAGTTGATTTAGGGTATGCATCTCCTACTCAAAGATTGACAGCCTTTACTATTGATTTGCTATTTTTGTTGTTTTCTGCATTATTAATTATTCAATACATTGTTGATAATTTTTACTTTGATTACAGAAATATTTTAGGGATAAGTCACTTCTGTTTCTGTTTATTTATTCTCTATTTTTCAATTTTTGAAAAATTTACAGGGGCTACTTTAGGAAAACTCATTACAGGTATTTGTGTTGCTGATATGTCAGGAAAGAGAGTTACCTTTAAAATTGCACTATTAAGAGGGGTGATTAAAGCTATTTCCATCCTCAGTTTTGGGGTAGGTGCTGTGGCTACAGGTATAGCTATCTTTAAATCACCACAGAGACAAGGACTTCACGATTTAGGCACAAAAACTATTGTGCTAACTAAGCGAAGATTCCACAGATAAAGAACTGTAGAGCTGTATGGCATACGCCCAATGCAGTATATAGAGGATTAAAAATTCTAAATCTTTAATGGTAATTGTATCCCCTTCTTTGACCAAGGCAATTGTACTGCCAACGGCTGCTTCTGGGGCAACGTGACCGACTACCATACCTTAGATTTAGAATTTTCTCTGAATACCCCAGAAGGTCATCTTCCATTTTGTTGTGCCGGTTTTGTTTGTGTTGTTGCTTTCCTCGCCTCAAGGGTTTAAGCCAAATAATAGAGTCTGTGAGCTCTTTCTCTTGACACCAGAGGTTAAGCTGACGCTAGATTAGCAAGTACGATTCCTATGGTAGTGCTAAAAGAGCGATCGCAATTACAAACAACCCTCAATCCAACATTTGAGGATCAATTCCCAAAGCCTGAAGCTGCTCAGGAGTTAGGGACTTAAGCCGCTGTACCAACTGCTGACGTTTTTGCCGTTCCTGTTGAGCTTGTTCATGTCCCGTTAACAACAGATTCCCATCTAAGTCCCACCAACGGAGCCAGAGTTGTTCTGGATTATTTAAGAATGGCCCCTGCCATAATCCCAACTCTACTCCCATTGTGTCAATGGGATAATGTCCTCGCTCGTTAGGAGTGATCTTCTCATAGAGGGTTTTAACCAACTGGTAAACTTCCAGAGTACCGTTGCTAACTTGATAAATGCCATAGTAGGGAATGCGCATCACTCGCTCATAAACCCAAAACTTACCGGGTTTGGTAACTTTTCCAGTTTCTGAGCGAGATAAAGGAGTTTTGTCTCGCTCTTCACTACCGTCACCAGAAGCAAATTCTAGAGCGATAACGGGTGTGATATATTCCCGCCACAGTACATAGGAACGACGGATGTCACCATCTAATTTAGGTGGCACATCTGGCACATAGAACCAGTCTGGTGCTTCGGCTCCCTTCTCTGGCGGTTCAGTTTCTCGCCAATAGATACCACAATCTTGTCCGATGCAATATTGCCCATCTGGATGTAACCGTTGCAATGTTGAATCGATGGAATCTGTCAGAATTAAGCTTTGAGGATGCTCCTGAAAATTTTTCACAAATGTACCGTCGGATTCTGGTAATTGAGTATGATCGGGGAATGGAGGTGGTAAAGCAATCTCACTTAGGGTTTGAGTTTGAGTCATCTTTTTATGAGCATCGCAGTAACTTACACTCTACCATTTTGCCCTAATGTTCCTAACACGCCGAGGGTGAAGCATTCGGATACCAAGATTTTGGTGATGTGGGAAAGAGCCTTCCCCGAATGCTTCACCCCTACAGGGTTAACAATTCACTAATTAATCCGTTACAGCACCGACACTACTAGAAGAAACTAACTTGGCATACTTCGCTAGCACTCCGGTGGTGTAGTTAGGTTCCTTTGGTTGCCAGCTAGCACGGCGTTGTTCTAACTCAGTCTCCGATATATCTAAATTGAGCGATCGCGCAGTAGCATCAATAGTAATCGTATCTCCTTCTTTGACCAAAGCAATTGTACCGCCAACCGCTGCTTCCGGGGCAACGTGACCTACTACCATACCATAGGTTCCGCCGGAAAACCGCCCGTCAGTGATTAAACCGACAGCATCTCCTAAACCGGCACCAATAATTGCTGAAGTGGGAGCTAGCATTTCCCGCATTCCTGGACCACCTTTTGGTCCTTCGTAGCGTACCACAATCACATCTCCAGCTTTAATTTGACCGGCCAGAATCGCCTCTAGGCAAGCTTCTTCCGATTCAAATACCCTGGCAGGACCGGTAATTTGGGGCTTTTTGACACCAGTTATTTTAGCAACGGCTCCTTCTGTCGCCAGATTGCCTTTCAAAATTGCTAAATGTCCCTGAGCATATATAGGATTATCCCAAGAATGAATTACATCTTGGTCTTTAGATGGCTCTTCTGGGATATCTGCCAAAACTTCCGCTATGGTTTTACCAGTAATTGTCAAAGCATCACCGTGGAGCAAACCATGAGTTAACAGGATTTTCATTACTTGGGGAATGCCACCGGCTCGATGTAAATCCGTGGCTACATATTTACCACTGGGTTTCAAGTCACATAGCACTGGTACTTTGCCACGAATGGTTTCAAAGTCATCCAGGGATAACTCAACACCGATGGCATGGGCAATGGCAAGGAGGTGCAAGATAGCATTGGTTGAACCACCGACTGCCATAATCACCGCAATGGCATTTTCAAAGGCTTGGCGAGTAAGAATTTGTTTGGGTAGTATTTGGTTACGAATTGCCTCTACTAACACAAAAGCCGATTTTTCCGCACTATCAGCTTTTTCTACATCCTCTGCCGCCATAGTTGAAGAGTAGGGCAGACTCATACCCATTGCCTCAAAGGCAGAAGACATGGTATTAGCAGTAAACATACCACCACAGGAACCAGCACCAGGGCAAGCATTGCGCTCCACTGCGGTTAGTTCTGCTTCATCTATTTTCCCCGCACTGTATTGCCCGACAGCCTCGAAAGCACTTACCACTGTCAAGTCCTGTCCATTATAATGTCCTGGTTTAATTGTGCCACCATAGACAAAGATAGCGGGAATATTCATCCGAGCGATCGCAATCATCGCCCCTGGCATATTCTTATCACAGCCACCGATTGCCAGAACCCCATCCATACTTTGCCCATTGCAAGCCGTCTCAATGGCATCGGCAATTACTTCTCGGGACACTAGGGAATATTTCATCCCTTCCGTACCCATCGAAATACCATCACTCACCGTAATTGTGCCAAACATCTGAGGCATGGCACCAGCCTCTTTAATACCTGCTTCTGCTCGTTTGGCTAAATCATTCAGCCCCATATTACAAGGAGTAATGGTGCTGTATCCATTAGCAAGACCGACAATCGGTTTAGTAAAATCTTGATCTTGGAAACCCACAGCCCTAAGCATAGCTCGATTAGGGGCTCTCTGAACCCCCTGGGTTACTGCTTTACTTCGCACATTGTTTGACATTGATTCTTTATGTCCTTAATTCTTTCCTCCTTATAACTGATCGGATATCGGATAATTGATTTCTTAGAGTTTTCCTAAGCTAACGCGCAAATACAAACGGCATACTAAACAAGCTTTATTCTCTCTTTCCTCTTGCCTTCTGTCTTCTGCCTTCTGCCTTCTGCCTTCTGCCTTCTGCCTCCTGCCTTCTGCCTTCTGCCTCCTGCCTTCTGCCTCCTACCTTCTGCCTCCTGCCTTCTTTGATACTACAACAGCCTATACCTTTAACCTTGCTCCCTTAACCTTTACCCTATTATTCAGTGTACTGTATGACATTGTTTAACATAGGAGAGGTAACTAATCATGAATGCCGACGAATTGCTGAAGCGATATGCGGCAGGGGAGAGGGATTTTCGCAACGTAGACTTACAAGGTGTGTCTCTGATTGGAGTTAACCTGAACCAAGCTCACTTACGCAGGGCAAACCTGAGCCATAGTAATCTTACTGGAGCCTCCCTCAAAAGTGTCAACCTGCGGGAGGCCAATCTCTTTCAAGCTAATTTACAAGGCAGTGACTTACAGGAAGCAAATTTAATTGTCAGCAATTTGGAGCAGGCAAATCTTGGGGGAACCGACTTGACGGATGCGAATCTGCGAGCTGCTAATCTTATTGGAGCTAATCTAACTGGAGCCAATCTCAAAGAAGCGATTCTTAGTGAAGCTAATTTAAAGCAAGCAAATTTGAGTCAAGCTAAGCTTCAGGAAGCTTCCCTAAGTCGTAGTAATCTTTCCCAAGCTATATTGATAGATGCGATCCTCGAATCCGCCAATTTGACGAATGCGATTCTCGTGGAAGCCAACCTAAAGGGGGTGAATCTTGCCAACGCTCTGTTGAATGGAGCAAATTTGACTGGAGCCAACCTGAGTCAGGGGAACCTCAGTAAGATCAAAGGGAATGGCAGCAATATGGCAAGTGCTAACCTCACCGAAGCCAAGCTCAGAGGAGCTAGCTTGGGTTGGACAACTTTACGGGGAGCAAATCTGACTAGGGCTAATTTTTACCGAGCTAAGCTTTGTTGGTCTAACCTGACTGGAGCTATTTTAGTTGAAGCTGTATTGATTGATGCC
>JAAHHL010000373.1 GCA_010672185.1 Caldora sp. SIO3E6
TCTTTCAAGTTAGGCAGGGTATGGCATGGGTTATGTATGGTGAACATGAAGGTACGTATCGCTGCCGAAGAGAGCCTCATCAACCTGATTCAACCAGACATGATATAACAAATCCAAAAGACCAGCTGTCTTGACAACTGGTCTTTCTTGTGTATTTATTAGTTTGTCTTTTCACATCCGGGAGGTTTTAGCTGCACGTTCCCAAATCGGCAGCTATTAAATCCCTACTAAACTTATCGTAACAAAGAATACCAATTTTTTGTAATCAAAATTTACATTTTTTCTGAAAAGCTTCTCCCAGCAAGTACAGCGGGCATGAAAATAACCTGCCAGTTAAAAAAGATGAAAAAGCTTCCCTTCCAAGCTTTCTTCCCTAGAATCCTCCTGTTCCCCTCCTTGGAGGGGTTAGGGGTGGGTTGATGCCTTCTGCCGCGTTGCACTAGTATTTACCAGCTTGTTGAGGACGTCCCCAAATAATCCGTTCTCTCTTGTAAACCGCCATGCCTGGTTTAGCCCCCTTGGGCTTGTAGACAAACTTTGGCTTAGTATAGACTACTGGAACTTGCTCACTCTGACTCCCTTGGGAGTAATAGGCAGCAAAATCAGCAGCTTGCTGCAAATCTGCTTGCTCAGGTATAGTTCCTGGCTGTAGGCGAAGTAGGACATGGCTACCAGGAATCTCTTGAGTATGAAACCAAATGTCGTAATCTCCTGCCATACGGAAAGTTAAGTGATCATTCTGCCGATTATTACGACCAATAAACAGCTCAAACCCGCTGGGTGTACGATATTTATAGGGCTCAGAGATATCGCTTGAAGCACGAATTGGTTGTTGTTTTGAGGCATCTAGATAATTTTGCTCAACTAATTCTGCGCGGATTTCCTGTAGCGTTTGTAAATCTTCTGGCGTGCTACAGATATCTGATATCTTCAAAAATGCTTTTACCTGCTCTAGATAGAGAATCTCTTCTTGTACCGCTTGGAGTAATGGCTCAACAGCAGAGGAAGCGCGTTTGAGCTTTTGGTGCAGTTTATAGAGCGATTGGGCATTTTGGATGGCATTCTGGGTAGGATTTAAAGGAATCTTGACTGGCTGGTTAGTCTCAAAATCAGGTAAGGTAATAATTTTCATTCCTGGTTGCCAATGGTGCAGGTACGCCATCAACAAGTCAGCCTGTTGTCGGTGCTGGTCTGCTTGAGCAGATTGTTGCAAGCGAGTTTCAAAAGTAGAAGCTTTTTGAGCTAATTTCTTGAGAAGATTGCTCAGTTTCTGACTTAGTTGGTGGTGCAAGCGAGCAAACTCTTGTTGATTTAGCTCAGCAGTGTAATACTCATTGAGTAAATTTTGGACATTTTGAGCTGGCTTAACCATCTCCCAGCCCATAACAGTGTATCCCTGCTGTGTCCAACCTGGTTGAAATGGTTTGTCCTTTGTCCTTTGTCCTTTGTCATTTGTTATTTGGGAATTGGGAATTGGGAATTGGGAATTGGGAATTACTCCCTTATCTCCCTTATCTCCCTTGTCTCCCTTGTCTTCCTTATCTCCCTTATCTCCCCATCTCCGCGTCTCCGCGTCTCCGTGTCTCCGCGTCTCTTCCTCCCTTTCCAGAGTTTGCAGCCACTTTTGCCAACACAGAAATAGTTGTTGCCAGTCAGAGGCTGTAAGTTCTTCAGTGGATTGGTTAGGATCGAGAGCAGCAGCTTGCACCATCGAACGTACTAAAGCTGGACTTAAGCCTCGGTAACTCTTAATTAGCTGACGCTGTAGGGTTCCTGGAACTAGACTTACTCGTTCTTGCCAGCGCTGTTGAGATTCGCTTAATTTGGGTAATGTGCCAGTAAGAGAGGGGGGTGGTTCATAGGGTTGGCCAGTTTGAATGGAACGGATGCTAGATTGTTGAGAGCCAACTTGATGGGCAGCAGTAACAATCAGATTGTCGGCACTAGTAAGGATGACGTTGCTGTATTTGCCCATAATTTCTACATACAGATGCCAGATGGCTGCTTCTCCGGGACGTTGAGCAAACTGCAAGTCTAATACTCGCTCCCAAGGTGCGATGGTTTCCATCCCTACTAAGGCAAAACCACCTAATTGATGCCGCAATTGATCACTGAAGGTAAAGGTGTCCGGTAGGCGGGGAGGGGAATCACCAATACCAATTCTCGCGGCTTGGGGATGCCAAGAGATTGTTAGCCAACCCCGACTTTTCAAGGTTTTTAAGCTGAGGGCAATTGTGTAGCGATCGCGTTGGTAAACTGTTGTGATACGTGCTGGTATCCAATCATTACGTAGCTCACAGCAAGCAGCCATTAAGGTAGTAAAGTCAACTGTTTGCATAACACCTCTATCTCCCTTATCTTCCTCATCTTCCTCATCGCCAAATCAGACTTTTCTCAGAAATTTAGCCTTGTAAGCCTAAATTATTGTAGATAACATGAGAATAAATCTGAATTTCTCAAATCCCTCTTAATTCGGCTATTGCCGCCAGTTTTTATGGATATTCAGCTCATCAATATCGGTTTTGGTAACATTGTCTCAGCTAACCGGGTCATTGCCATTGTTTCTCCAGAGTCGGCTCCTATCAAGCGTATCATCACTGAGGCTCGCGATCGCGGTCAGTTAATTGATGCTACCTATGGACGTCGTACTAGAGCAGTGATTATTACCGATTCGAGCCATGTTATTCTCTCAGCCATTCAGCCAGAGACTGTTGCTCATCGTTTCGTAATCAGTAAAGATGGTCACAGCAACAATTAATAGAGCCTTACCTGATATTGAATATGCAAACAGGCAGACTAATTGTATTAACCGGACCAAGTGGCGTGGGTAAGGGGACTTTACTGCGATTGCTCCTCAAGAAGCACCCAGAACTTTATCTTTCCGTCTCTGCAACTACACGTCAACCCCGCCTTGGGGAAGTTGAGGGTAAGAATTATTATTTTGTCAGTCGTGACCAGTTTGAACAACTAGTAGCGGCACAGGAGCTGCTAGAGTGGGCAGAGTATGCTGGAAATTACTATGGAACCCCCAGCTTACCAGTTAAAGAGAAAATTGCCTGTGGTCAATCAGTAATTTTGGAAATTGAGGTGCTTGGGGCAAGGCAAATCCACAAAACCTTCCCCAATGCTCTGCGAATTTTCATTGAACCCCCAAGTCTAGCAGAACTAGAGTGGCGGATTCGCAGTCGCGGCAAAGATCAGGAGGAAGCGATTGCCCAACGTCTACAGACTGCTAAGGTAGAACTTGAGGCAGCAGATGAATTTGATGTGAAAATTGTCAACGATGACTTGGAAAAAGCGCTGCTTGGTATTGACAATGCTATTTTTTGTCCTTAATACAGATTGACTACCCACATAAATTGTATAGCAAAAGGCAGAAGGCAGAAGGCAGAAGGCAGAAGGGAAAAGATTGAAAGGTAAAGGTTTGCTACAATAAAAAAATGTGCAAATAAATCTGTAATTCCTATCCTCTTAAAAGTAGAATGGCTTTATTTGAAATACCTAAGCGCTATTATCCAACTCTCAGGGATTTAATTGCTCTCAATGAACAACAATCTGCTAAGCTGATCGAAGCACTACATGAACTACCACTTTCCCTCAATTCTAAACGATCTCTAGCGACTGTATTAGCTAAATTTAAGAAAATTCAATTGTTACATGGAGAAGAAACAATTTCTTTTTTGTCCTATTTGCACTATTCTTTAGAGAAAGAAGATGAGAAAATTATACCTCAAGAATTAGCTTTTGATGTTGCTGAAGCTGTGAACAATGAGGAAAGTTTACCAAATTTCAACCAAGTAGATAAGCAAAATTTTTCCAACCGTTTAGTTGCTTTTCTTCAAGCTAGTAATGCCCTCGGCATAATTGCCAAAGCAGAAAAATTATTCTTAGATCATGAACGGGTATATTTAGAGTCTCGTATTTTAACAGATATCAGAACTGTTTTTCAGGAATTTAACGAGCAACCAGTTGGAGCTGTCATAGTTCATAATTTGAGAATTACCTATCGCCAAAATGATCAAGAACAAGAGGTATTTATGGCTTTAGATGAATCAGATTTAATGCATTTAAGTCAACAAATAGCCAGAGCAAAAGCTAAAGTCAAAGCAATTAAAGAAGTTATTGAAAAAGCCGAAATCACTCATTTGTCAGTAGATTAAAAGATAGCATAAGGTTATCATACCAAATCCGGTTCTCATATCAGGGGAAAAATAATTCAAAGTCCCCCAGAATTGGGGGATTTAGGGGGCAAATGAATATCTTGTGTCTTAACCAGATTTGGTATCATACTTACTATAGCGCTCCTCATCTTGGTTTTCGGGAATGGGGAATGGGGAATGGGGAATAGGGAATAGGGAATAGGGAATAGGGAATGGGAGATGTACTTCACGGATGCGATAACTACGATGTTTCAAGCGATCGCAACTTGATTTTAGCAACATCTCTCAACCAAGTAATTCAATAAGAATGCTTATGAGTAGCTCCAATTCTTCGGGAACGCGGTATAATTTGATATCTTGGATAATTTGCCGTTGTTGCCGGTGAAATTCACCAAAGCGCCAATCATTACCAGTAGTGACGGCTCCATAGAGAATAGGGTTATCGGAATTTATCCATTGATCTAAAGCAATAAGTTCAACAGCGAGTTGAGTAAAACCGTTATCCAGATTATCTCGCTTGGCTTCAATCACTAACAAATCTTGAAAGTAATAATCTAATGTGCCTTTGAGCCAGTTGTTGATGTTGATGGGATATTCAACACGAACTCGCTTGTGAGTTTGACGGCAGATTTGTCTAATTATGGGGGCAATTAGAAATTCTCTTCTTGCTTGTTCGCTAGTAATACTGACATATTGAATGCCATCTAAAATTTGCTGATGAACTTCGTTAAGATTTAAAACTGTTTGATTGGTTTTGGGCAGTTTTAACAATGCCCGTTCAAACCCACAGTCCAAATCTGCCAAAATATCTTCTATATCGTAGGCAAGCTCAAAGTATTTGGCAAAGGTATAACTCTCTTCTGGATGGAGAATTTTTGGGCGATTCATGGATATTTCGGACAATCAGTTCTTCTTTTTTTCCTACTTCCCACACTTCCCCCTAATCAGGAAATGCCAGTCCTGTTCGAGGATCGCGGATATATAAGCCCAGAACTAATGATTGCATAACTGTGTCCCATACCGGAGTCAATCGCTCTGCATCATCCACCCAATAGTCAAAAGTAATTAGACACTGAACTCCAGAACCTAAACCAATACAAGTGCGGGAATAGGCTTCGCGGTTTTCTTGAGAGTCGATAAACTTGATTTGAGTCCAGACGATACGTGCTGTCTGGCGTTTGAGTTGGATAACTTCCCCTTTTTCAATGATATTTCGTTTATCTTCTCGAATTGTCCGCTTTAATAAGGAAACCAGGGGAAATTCTCCCCAGTTGCCGGGAGGCAGTAAATTAAAGGAAGCTTCTAAGCGGCAATCATCATTTGGTGGCTTGTTGTCTAAAAACCGGAACGAGTTCGTATCTGGTTCAAAATGCCAATCACTAGGGACATCGAAACGTAATGCTCCTCGTCCTGCGACAAAGATCTTCGTTCCAGGCTGGGATTTCCAGTTGTGGTCTTCTTTGAGATCTAGGGTTTCCTTGATCCATTGGAGATTGTGCTTTTTGCGCTTCGACATAGCTACCCCATATATTGACCTCCTTCTTATTTTGCCGTAGGTTGGATTTCCTGGGCAACATTTCTGTGATATGGAAAAAAAAACACCAGAAACGACAATAGGTATAGGGGATGCAGCCAAACAGTTAGGCGTCTCGGTTATCACCCTAAGAAGATGGGCTGATTCAGGAAAGATTCGTTACCAGCGCTCACCTTCAGGACAGAGAAGATTTTATCTGACTGATATCAAACCCATTACACCACGAAAGCCTAACCAGCTTGATGAGGGTATCACGATTAACTATGCCCGTGTTAGCTCTCATGAGCAAAAAGAAGACTTGAAGCACCAAGCACAAGTTTTAGAAGCATTTAGCACGGCTAATAGTTGGCAATATGAAACGATTCAAGACCTTGGTAGTTTAAATCATCAGCAAAAAGGTCTAGAAAAACTCCTTAAGCGTATTATGCAAGGTGATGTGAATCGGTTGGTTTTAACCCACAAAGACCGACTTTCCCGCTTCGGTGCAGAATTGGTGTTTGCTGTCTGTGAAAAATTTGAGGCTGAAGTGGTCATTATCAATAAAACATCAGAAGCAATCCCTTTGGAACCAGAGTCAGTAGAAGACATCGCTGAACTCATCACTGGGTTTTCGGCGCGTCTGTCTGACTTCTGCTCTAACCCCTAATATCATGTCAGGTTGAAGACCCTCGGTTAGGACTGACGCGGGGACGCGGGGACACGGTGACGCGGTGAAGTTTTTATTATGGACAATTCTGCCGACATGATATATTATAGCAACCGCCAAGGCTATTAGGACAAGGGGCTTAAGCCCCTTGTTAACTTTCCTTCCCTGAGAATGTCTTAACCGCCCTGGCGACTGCTATAACACCTATTTGGCTTATGTAAAATACGGATAAAGTTTATCGGAGACAACCATCATTAGGTATATTTTGTATTCGAGTATACTAAATCCAGGCTTGAACCTCAATACTCTGAAATTAATCCAATAAAGTCTAATGTTATCCAGTACGAAGCAACGTTAACTTCAGATGAATCAGTCAAAATGTTTGGGTAAAGTGCCAATGGCTTTTTTATTATCCTCGAAGACCAATATGCCGTCGGTGATATAATTGTCGTTGGAGATGTGGGGGGTTTAGTCGAAAATATCAATCTGCG
>JAAHHL010000374.1 GCA_010672185.1 Caldora sp. SIO3E6
TCAGTGGGTACCGAAGGTAAGTCTAAATGATTGGAGTTGGGAAATTCCGAAGCACCCATAGCGAGGACTTGGGAATCTTTTAAGGCTTGGTAACTGGTATCGGTAAGGCTGATGCTGGGAACAGAACCAATACTATACTTTTCTACCAGAAATTGCTTGCCATCATGGAGAGCAGCTAGGGGTAAGGAACGCAAGCCAGCATCCATAACAAAAATTAAGGTGTCGATGTCAAAGGCTTCTAGTTCGGATTCGATGGGAGCAATTAGCCATTGGTAGAGCTTCTGAGCGCTGGGCAAATATGCCTTATTCCCAGCGCTATTCAAGGAGTTGCGGAAGAATTCTAACTCATCATCAAGTGTGTTACTGTCATTAAGCCGAACAGTTTTGGGGATAGGAGAACCTTCGGGTGTAACTAGCACCAAGTCTAATTTGTTTTCGAGAGACCTAGCATAGACAACAACAGGTCTTTTGCCAGTTTGACTTTCGATGGTTTTGATGGTTTCTCGTAGGCTTGCGGCAGTTACTTTTTTATCGGTGATGTTTTCGCCAAAGTACTCTTCATATTCTTCCTCAAAGAGTTCATCAAAGACAGAAACTCGATCGGTAAGGGGAGAGTCAAGCCCTACGGATACAGATAAAATTTGTCCATTGGGAAAAGGCCAGATAAAATCATAGTCTCCGGTTTGAAGGTTTTGGTTGAATATAGTCTCAACGTCCAGAATGTCTCCGATAAGCAAGGCTAGATCCTTTCGTGGATCTGTATCGGAACCTAAATCAGAATTTGGCATGGAATCAATAGGCGGTGTTGGTGGTGTTGGTGGTTCTGGTGGTGTTGGTGGTTCTGGTGGTGTTGGCGGTTCTGGTGGTGTTGTAGTTCCAGGAATGGATATGATTTGAATCCGATCCGCATCTTGTTTATGGGTGTATAAATACTCTTGAGTAGGCAAAATTGTCTCTATGGGAGCTCCATTCCCCCTGGTAATTGCTCCTTGAGTGCCATTGATATCCGAATTGCCGACAATAAAGGGAGTTTTGCCTCCTCCTCCGTGGCGGATAATGATTGTGCCTCCATTAAATCCTCCAGCAGTGGAAATACTGGCATTTGTGCTATTGCGATCGAAGAAAGAACTCTTAGCCTTGAAGAAACTGGGAGTAGTGATATCAACATTTCCTCCTGTGCCAGTACCGAAGCTTTGAGCATTAATGTGACTAACGATAATATTGCCAAGAGCATCAAGAGTGACATTGCCGCCATCCCCAAAGGCAGAAGAGTTGAGAATCTTTGTAGTAATGTGGGCGTTGTTGCTGGTGAGAGCTATCCCTCCCGGTGAGGTGATATTGCCAGTGAAGATATTATGAGTTGTTGTGATATCTACACCTGCTGGATTGGTGTTATTAATATCACCCAAGACATATAAATTGCTCAGGGGTGTTGAGCCACCAACAAGATCATTAAACTGAGCAATACCGCTGCCGGGATTGAGGGTCAGATCTTGGTTGCCGTCAACAGTGTTATTAAAGATAATGTTACCTGTTTCATAACTGGTGAAGGTGATATCTCCTGGTAAGTTGACAGAACCGTTGAAGGTAATACTATTGTGGTTAGTCTCGATATCTCCATTAGTAGTAATGTTGTCCTTGGCAGTAAGCTCAATCTTGCCACCGATACGAGTTAAAGAAATGGCATAGATCTCATCTACAGCAATACTACCAGCGGCATCTAGAGTAATATCCCCGCCATCACCAAGAGCAGAAGGAGTCAGTAGTGGACCGGTGCTGGTGATATTACCATTGTGACTTTTGATAGTGAGATTGCCACTATCAAGGTTGAAGCCAGTATTGAAGAAGATGCCGATAGTACCTGTGTTAATGTCATCAGGAGCAATAAAAGTGACATTACCACCATTATTACCACCTGTGGCATTGACAATACCACCTGTAGTATCAATGCTGCCGCCAGTACTTTCAAGGAAAATATCTCCACCGTTTTGTTTACCGTGGGAGTCGATGTCAAAACCGATAATCAGGTTACCATCAGCACCCACTTTCACATTGCCACCATTAGTTTGAGCAGAGCTGCTATTAATACCATTGTTGATAGTAATTGGACCACTTTCACTATTGATCCTGACATCTCCGCCATCCAAAAGGCCACTTGAGTTGATTTCTCCTATAATCAGCCCAGTACTTGCTTCGATTGTTACATTGCCACCATTAGCTTGAGCAGATCTACTATTAATATAACCGTTGATAGTAATTGAACCACTGTCACTAGTAATGCTGACATCTCCGCCATCCAAAAAACCACTTGAGTTAATGAAATTTGTAATCAGTCCAGTGCCTGCTTCAATCGTTATATTGCCACCCTCACCAATACCACCATTGCAAGTATTATTAATGCCAGAACAGGACATTATAACGCCTGGAGTTTTTAGGGGATCAAGATCAGTCCGCGTTGTGTTAATAGTGCCACCACTAGTTAAACGGATATCACCACCTCTTACGGTGCCGTTGGATTGTATGTCATCTACATAAATGTTACCCCCAGCATTCAGGGTAATATTGCCACCATAACCATTGTCCGTAAACGACTGAACATCACCATTAATCGTAATGTTGCCACCAGCATCGACAGTGATATCACCGCCATTACCATTCCCTGTTGGCGTACCCTGCCAAAGAGTCGCAATGTGCAATGCAGTAATGTCCCCTGTAGCTTCCAAAATGACAGGTCCACCATTTTCATTATCATCAAAAGACCAGGTTATGATTCTTTCTACCTGAATACTACCTGGTGGTAAATCGGGAATTATCGCAGGGAAGAAAGTTCCTCCTGGCGTTACTTGTACAGGAGGGACATTGGCAGGATTGTCCAGCTGAGTTTTTCCTGCTTGCAACACTAGTGCTCGACTAGTAGTTAAAATATCGAAATGGGTATCTGTATTGGGAATACCCATTGTGTCTGGTCCTGTAATTTCGATATTGCCAAGACTATAGATGCTACCCGTCGCTTCCACCTTCAGTGCCACACCTCGGTAACCCCCAAAGACAACATCTCCATCAACACTAATAATCGGGTCATAAAGACTAACAAAATTTCCCGGTTCTCCTGCCAAGTTGAGCATCAGGAAATTACCGCCACTACTAAAGTGAGCATCCCCAGAGATATTACCATCACTGACTAATACCATCTCCCCACCACTCTGAAAGGGTGTCTGGGGATGATTCAACGCCAGAATATCAATTGCCTGATTACCCTGAAGGTACAAATGTCCTGCCGCTTGAGCCAAAAAGGGATTCTCCTCACTATCCCGAATCAAAACAGTATCTTGCGCTAACAGGCTCAGATTCCCAGTGGTTTGTAACTGACTCTCTAGCACAGTCAAATTATTGGTAGCCGACAGCAGTGCCGTGCCAGCTGTTACATCCTGAGCAACCACCACATCACCATTTTCTACCCGAAAGCCAGAACCTGACAACTGCACCGTACCATCCGGCTGCACCACCAATCGAGTCTGAACATTCCCAGCAGTACCACTTAGCAAAGAAGGTAAATCCAGAGCAGTCATCGGTAACAACTGTCCATGAATATCCCTTGGCGGTTCCACCTCCAAACTCAGCAGGTGTCCCTCTTGACTAATCCGTACCATCTTTTCCCCTGGTACCGCCGCAACAGTAATATTTCCTCCTGGAGCACTCAATTGTCCAGTACTAATCACACTACCAGCAATTAAGTTTAAATCTTGCCCGGTTGCTACTGCCAAGTTACCAGCATTGATAATACTTCCTGGTTGAGCCAAATCAAAAGCAAAGCTACTGGGAGTACCAATTAAATTCTGGTAGGTATTGTCACCGAAAGCATTAAACCAATTATCCCCACCAAAGCCAATACCGGTAGCGGTAGTCCCAGTAAAAGAACCAGGGACATTTAAACTAGCATTGGAACCAAAGATCACCCCAGACGGATTCATCAAGTAGAGGTTCGAGTTTCCCCCGGTTACCTGAATTAAACCATTAATAACTGAAGGATTACCACCAACGACTCGCGTCAGGATATTGTTAATCTCAGGATTAGCCAGAAAGTTGGCAATCTGACCAGAATTGAGCCCAAATTGCTCCAAGCTATGAAACAGATTTGCCCCTGAGCGAGTACCACCTTGGATATTCAACTGATTACCATTCGGAGAAACAATTGTACCAGTGCCATCAGCAGCCGGGATAATTGGTTGCGCTGTTGCAAAGCGAGATTCTTGATTGAGCAACCCAGATGGAGGTATAAGAGATAATCCCCAATCCAGCATCACCAATCCTGCAACGGAGATACCTAGGATTAAAGGACTAATTTTTCTATCTGCGAATTGAGCCCAATTGACTTTGGGTAAATAGGAGACTTGATTATAGCCTCCTGTTCGCGATTCCTGATGCGACATGGTAATGATTAACGAATTATATTTTTTAGGCTTTTGTAAGTTGAGTTAAGCCAACGGATGCTGTTGGCGAAATTTTGTGGTGAAGATTGTCAAGGCGTAAACAATACGCCCGGTGCGATATATTTAGATACGGATAGCCCCTAGTTTGGGTAAATGCTATTTACCCCTATTTTTACAAAAAATTTCAACATCAATATGAATTGAAGGTTATGATAATTTGTGCTTAGTTTTCATCAGCCAGTCTAACTCATTATTTTTTTATCGTCCAAAAAAATCAGTTTTTCGCAGAAAACAAAAAATTTTATTTTTGATTATTGGCTACACTTACTTGGCATACACATATGACGATTATGTGCTGTTTTTAATAAAAAGGTATTTTCTTGCACCCTAAATTCCCTAATTATAGGGGATTTCAGTTGTTTGAATCTTCACCTAGTTTTTTAGGTAACTATAAGTGTTTATACTGAAAATGCACAATACAACAAGTTCACTTGCAAATCTTGTAGATAGTAAAAACAAGTGTTTTCAACTATATCTTTGTCTGCAAATGACCAATGACCAATGACCATTGGTGACAAGTTAAGGTAAAGATGTCATTGTCAAGGGAGCGGAGGAGCGGAGGAGCAGAGGAGCGGAGGAAGAAGAATACAATTTTCCTTAACCCTTGGAGTATTTCCATATATAGGTTTTTTTTAGTACCCAAACACCATATATGGGAGTTGACAAAATGCACCACCCTTTAACTTGTCACCAATGACCAATGACCAATGACAAATGACCAATGACAAATGACCAATGACCAATGACCATTGGTGACAAGTTAAGGTAAAGATGTCATTGTCAAGGGAGCGGAGGAGCGGAGGAGCGGAGGAGCAGAGGAGCGGAGGAAGAAGAATACAATTTTCCTTAACCCTTGGAGTATTTCCATATATAGGGTCTTTTTTAGCACCCAAACACCATATATGGGAGTTGACAAAATGCACCACCCTTTAACTTGTCACCAATGACCAATGACCAATGGCAAATGACCATTGACCAATGACAAATGACCAATGACCAATGACAAATGACCAATGACCAATGACCAATGGTAATATTGCTCAATCTCTGTAGCGACGGGCATCTTAAATTACTTGTACCATGAAGTTTAGTGAAATTGTAGCCAAACTTGGCTGTGCTGCTGAAGATAGTAGCCTCTCTGCTCAAACGGCACTCGATCCAGACATTATCGGAGTAGTTCAGGTTCACAACGCAACTACAGGAACCCTTAGCTATATAGAAGGGGATAAATTTGCTGCCTATGTGGGTACAACCGGTGCTAGTGCCTTGATTTTGCCTCAAAAGGAAGCTCTACAACAACAAGCCACTGAGCGAGGGATTGTTTGGATAGTAGCAAAAGACCCCCGATTATTATTTGCTCAAGCGATCGCACTTTTCTACCAGCCTTTCCATCCAGTTCCCGAAATCCACCCCAGCGCCGTTATCCATCCCTCTGCTGAACTTGGCAATAACGTTTATATTGGTCCCCATGTGGTGATTCAAGCAGGGGTGAAAATCGGCAATGGAGTTTGTCTTCACCCCAATGTCGTTATTTACCCAGAAGTACAAATTGGCGATCGCTCTATCTTACATGCCAATTGCACGATCCATGAACGCACTCAGATTGGCTCCAATTGTGTCATTCATAGCGGTGCTGTTATCGGTGCCGAAGGTTTCGGTTTTGTACCGACCCCTCAAGGCTGGTATAAAATGGAACAGTCTGGCTATACAGTGCTAGAAGATCAAGTGGAAATTGGTTGCAACACCACGATTGATCGTCCAGCAGTTGGGGAAACTAGGATTGGTTACAACACTAAGATCGATAATTTAGTACAAATTGGCCATGGCTGCCAGGTAGGGCAAAATTGTGCAATAGCAGCTCAAGTTGGCATGGCAGGAGGAGTTACTATTGGTAATCAAGTAATTCTTGCCGGTCAGGTGGGAATCGCTAATCAGGCTAAAATTGGAGACGGTGCGATCGCTTCGGCCAAATCTGGTATTCATAATGATGTGGAAGCCAAAGCGATCGTTTCTGGCATCCCAGCACTTCCTCATAAACTATTTCTCAAAGTAGCTGCTGTTTACAGTCGCCTACCGGAAATGTATAAAACTCTCAAGCAACTTCAGAAGGTAGTAGGTGGTAGGTAAGGCTTGCTGAATAAGTAATAAGCAGTAGTAGGACTTCAGTCCAAAAAGAAGCAAGGCTTACACACTTATTCTCCCAAGCCCTATCTAGGGCTTGCCTCATCAAGTCGATTGACGCGGGTTTTGAAGTAATAAGTAATAAGTAATAAGTAATAAGTTAAGAGTTCAGGAGGAATTTTCTGATAAAAGTGCAAGGTTTTTGAACTAAAAAATAC
>JAAHHL010000375.1 GCA_010672185.1 Caldora sp. SIO3E6
ATTTGTTTGAGATAATCAATTAAACTATTATCCATAATTTCTCGGACTATCTGCCCAAAAAGAGAGTTTTCTGACTAGATAGCTTTAATATAGTCCTTCTTTCTCAAAAATGAAACAGCCCTGCCTTGGAAAGGGGGATTTAGGGGGATCAACAATGTATCCCATAGCAGAGCAAATGTAAGCGATCGCACAGTAGATCCCCGACTTCTTCTATCGGTTTATCGAGTTAATCACAGTTGCAACCAAGAAGTCGGGGATCTGGAGAACCTGGGAAAGATGGAATTAAGCAATCGCATAGCTGCGACAGGGCGAGTTTTGATTCCAATATTCTGGTTAAATGGCCTAAGTTGTCGCATTTGGCGACAACTTTAAGACAAAAACTGCCCTAACGATAACCTGGGAATCAAAAACTGGGAATTTGGGGAATTGGTTGTACTAATCGGCAACATATTGGGCGGGTTTTGATGCTAATATTTGGGTCAAATGGGATAGGTTATCCCTAAACCCGCCCCTACAATAATACCTAATCTAATGTACAACAGAAGCAATCGCTTCGGTATCTGTTTTCCGTTTCACTCACCAGATATTTGGACAGAAACAGTCCTATTTCTAGGGCCATCCAAATCCAAAAATAAGACAGATTGCCAAGTCCCTAAAGCTAACTTTCCATCAACCACAGGAATCACTTCACTAGTACTTAGCATCATTGCCATCAGGTGAGAGTGAGCATTCATCGGTTCATCAGGAGGCACATCTCTGAGATGTATATCATTATGTAGGTATTTTGCTGATTCTGGAGCTAACTTGGCAAGATGTACCTTGATATCTGCTAGCAATCTTTCTTCATATTCATTAATCGTCAAGGCGGCTGTAGTATATCTAGAAAACACCAACAGTTGACCATTCTGGATGTTAGTTTCCCCCAACAGCCTCTCGATGTGAGGGGTAACGTTATAAATACTAATTCCCTTCTCAGTTTTTAGTTCAACTATCTTATTGATTATCGGCATCAGTTTACCTGTCACTCAGCACTATAGTAATCCTAGTGTAAGAAGGCTCCGAGGCAGGAGGCAGGAGGTAGGAGGCAGGAGGCAGGAGGCAGTCCCGATGAAAAAATTTTTTTCACCACCATGCATGAAAGTCCCTCTCGACCCGTCCCCGCGTCCCCGCGTCTCCGCGTCTCTTTCAAGTCAGGAAGTAGAAGGGAAGAAAGGTTGTTTCGTAGACTTTTTAACCTTTGCCTCTACAGCTTTTCACAAGTGTTTATTTCCATTTTACAATTGGATATACTCTCTTCTCCTTTACCGGTCAATTGCCAGTTAACCCAGCACTAGTACTATGCGCTACCTGCCTTTACTGTTATTGCTCCCTTTTTACCTAACTCTTTCCCTGCCACCAGCATCCGCCGCTGAACCAACGAACGTACTAGAACGCAGGCGTCCTATTGCTTTCTGGTCCCAAGCAGAATACCTGATACAACAGCAACTAAATCTAATTCAAAGGATTAATAAAGCACTTGCCAGTCCAGATTTAAACCGAGTTAAAGGAGCACAGGGGCAATTATTTGTGCAGGAGAGGAGGGTTAAACAGTTTCTGGAAAGTCAATACCCGATTCCTGAGTTTCTTTGTCGGAATGGTCAAGAAGACACAACTATTGCTACTGAGTTGGATGCTTCTCAAAGGAAAGTTTACTGCGCTCTCTATAGTTCTACGGGACAGCTGCAACCGATAGATGCGGAACTGGAGCACCGTTTACCGATGCTGGTGGGTTTAAGGAAACCGGAACTTCTACAATCAGCCAGAACTTCTCCCTTCAACCGGCAAGAGACAATAATACCCAGATTTTCACCAGTACCAGATTTCCCAGATCCAGAGCCACCAGTAATTGGTATTCCCGCCAAAAGACCACTAGCCGGATATGAGCCTCCATTCCAGCCAGCGATCGCTCCTTCAGAGGAAGTTAGTGCTGTCCTTTCAGCAGCTAGGAAACCACTATTGGCAGTACTGGACATATTTCCCCCATCTGCTCAGATTATTGATTCAGCAGAAGCAACTCGAATCGCGGATCGCGGCGACTATGATCTTTGGGCTATCGATGTCCAGAAACATGCTAAATTTCTGGCTCTACCAGGTACTGGTATTTCTCGAATATTACCTGCCGAGAGTTATCGCCTTGATCCTAATCAGTTACGCAATCGCGCACAACCGACAGTAGCAGAAAGATTTCCCTTCGTACCTCTGCTTAAAAACAACAATGACTATGTTCCCCGCTTTACCCTGGAGGTGGCAGATGGAAAATTCCGAATTCCTATGCCAGGAATGGATTACGGTTTCCTGATGAATTTAGGTGATCTTCCTCTAGATGAACTGGAAATTAACCGGCAAAATACTGATATTCTCTCCTCCGAACAAGCAAAACTTTTCCTCAACTACCAACCTCCCAATCGTTTGGAAGCTTTGCAAGCAGAACAACGGCGTTTCCTAACTACTAAAATTGGAGCCGGTTTTATCCCCTCATTAACCACACCAGCTTCCAATCAAACTCCGGTAGTACTGAAAAATACCTATCTACTCAGATTAGTTCAGTTTCAACTGCCAGAGGAAGTAATTACTGGTGAACCAATTTCCCGAAGCGATCGCCGCTATCTTAACCTGATTCTCGACACCCCTAGTAGCGATGTACTAGTAGCTTTTCGACCGGTTCAACAGCGTTTTGATGGCAGTTACATCGTTATCTGGCGTGTCTTAGATCAGTTTCCCGAACCCCAAATTGTGGATTTACACAGATACGTCGAACTCGATTAGACTCTAATTTTTACTATTGATCTGGGAAATCATTACACAATAGTCTCCATGTTTGATATAGGTTACTCGGAAACTATGAAGCAAGGGCATAAAGATGGCGAGGGAGAAGTTGAGTTAGTCGAGGCAGGAATCCGGGAAGTGCTCCCTAATGTAGATATAGGAAGTGCTCTCCCACAGAAAAAGACCCCAAGTGGCAGGGTACAGGTGCTGCATCTGAACTACACCCGAAGCCAGAAAGGTGAGCTAGTAGAGACAGAAATAGAACACTTGCGGTTCTTTGCCAAAACTGCCAAGGAACTTGGGTTAAGGTTGGAAATCTTGACTAACAGTAATAGTCGAGAAGATATTGATCCGGAACTCAACCAAGACGAGTACCAAGAGCTAGAGTACCACATCATGATTAGCCAGAAACCAGTGTCCAAGTGGGCAGAGGACAGCGTAGAATATCTGGCAAATGGGAAGGTCGCTGTACTCCAACAATTCAATGATGAACTACTCCAAAAGGCAATGACAGAAGGGAGGAGGCATCGATGGCAAGGAAAGCTAACCCAGGAGAATTTAGAAGAAGCCCTAGAAGAAGACCACATGTGGATTCCCTTGGGAGTTAGAGTAAATGCAAGTGAGACAGTAGTTGAGCGAGAGCGTGCAGCACAAAACCAGGGTCAAGAAGTAGCTCATATTAGATCCTATATAGAAGGCGGGAACATGATCACTGGAGAGGATGCCACAGGTAAACCAGTGATTATGATCGGTAAAGACGCGATCGCAACCACAGCCTATATCTACCAACTAGACGACAAGGATGTGAGGAAAATCATCTGCGAGGATTTTGGTCTAGCAACTATTGAGCAAGTTATCTGTGTAGAACAACCAGGTCAATTCCATCTTGATATGGGTATGCTATTTATCGGCAACGGTATAGTCATAGTCAACGATAGCAGCGAGGAACTCAAAGACGCGATCGAGATGGTGGAAATGGTACCTTGCCTGACAACAGAGACAATGGCGGCAAGGCTAAAGCTGCAATTTGAACTAGAGGAAGAAGCGGCAAAAGATTTAGAGGAAGCAGGTATTAAGGTGATACGAAGGAAGCTAGAAAAATATATGATGTACAACTTTTTCAATGGCGAGTTTGTCCAAGGAAAAGATGGATTAAATTACTACATTACCAATGGGGGGCCAAAAGAGCACGAAGAAGAGTTTGAGGCTCTGATGGTCAAGGAATGGAAGGTAGTTGAAAAAGTATTTTTTAGTCCAATAGTTGCAGCACAACAAAGTCTCAAAGAACGAGGAGGAGTAGGATGTAGAATCAAGGGAGGGTTCTAGTGTTTCAGTCTTGCTACTTTTGGTCTTAACTGCAATTTCGATCAGATACGATAAAATATCAATTATTTAGCTTGGGGGTTGATGGATAAAATAGAACAATATCGAGCAGCAATTCAAAGCCTTCTTACTAATTATGCGAGCCATGAATATTGTAAGTCAAATCAAGAAATTGAAACACAACTTATCTTTGATATCCAGCACGATCATTACCAATGGATGGATGTGGGGTGGCAAGGGCTAAATCGGATTTATCGCTCGATTATTCATTTTGATATTAAAGATGGAAAAATTTGGTTACAACAAAACCTCACCGATTGGAATCCTGCCGAAGAATTAGTAGCAATGGGAATCCCACGAGAAGATATTGTCTTGGGTTTGCATCCTCCCTACAAGCGCCCTTATACAGACTATGGTGTAGCTTAGAAAGTGGTTCTCATTGATGCCGTTATGCCCCAAACACACATCAGATTTGATTGGGCGATTAAAAAATTACTCGCCCGCAATTTCTAGAATTGTCTTATACAACTGATCACTAACACGAAAATCAGCTTGTTCAATCAATTGATCTACCAGTGGTTTAACGGATTGAATTAAATTGTTTCCCTTAGCTTGCACAAGTACACCTAATAATCCAGTAACCTGCAAGCCATAACCTATTGCTACGGTACGTCCTCGACGTTCATCCATCAAAAGTAAATCAGCTTTAAGTTTCAGTGCTAAAGTAATTGCCTCAGCTTCACCCAAATCAATATTTTCTTGACTTTCCCGAATTATACTGACTTGTTGTAAATCCGTAACTGCTTGAGTTTCAATCCAAGGTAAAGTTTTTACCTCTATCGCACCAGGAACAAGTTTATCAACTGAAACCATTTCGTTGTAGACGGCTACTGGAATAATGATGCGGGTATACAGTTTTTGTAACAAATCTAGTTGCCCAATAGCTGCCAGATTCGTAATCGGTGATGTATCGCTAACAACAATCACAATAGCCTCATCGACTGCAAGGTTTTAATATCCGCCTCAAAATCCTCTACATCATAGTTAATGCAAAGTCCACGCTTACCAAGTTCATGTTGGAATTCAATTACAGTTAGTCCAATCCAAGCACGAACCTTGCCACTGCTAATTTTTTCTTGATTGTAGAGCATAATAGCAATTTCTAATTTTAATTCATCCTCCGTCATTCTTGTTGCTCGGAGAATATCGTCAGGAATTAGGACACTCATAGAAATTTTTAGGGGTTTACTTACAACTGACACAGTCAAATCTTATCACTGTTGCCTGTAGCCTGTTCCTTATTGCCTACCAACCCAGGTATGTTTTCAGCTTGGTGCAAGATTTGATTATAAGATATAAGTTCAGCTTGACGACCAGAGTCAGGCTGATAAGTAAGAGAAAGATTAAGATAACTTAAGGGTTTGTAAGGCAAGCGCTCTGCCCACTCAACTGCGACAATCCCCAAAGGAAACTCTATACCTTCCCAGTAGCTTTCTAGATTTAAAGTCTCGATTTCTTCTGGTTGCAGACGGTACAAGTCCAGGTGATATAAGGGAATCCTTCCTTCTGGATATTCGTTAATTAAGGTGAAGGTAGGACTAACTATCTGTTCTGTAATGCCTAGTCCTTGACCTATACCTTGAACCAAGGTGGTTTTACCAGCACCTAAGTCTCCCTCCAACAAAATTATACTGCCAGCAGGAAGAGATTCTCCTAACTTAACACCGAGCGAGCGCGTCGCCTCAGCATCAGCTAGCAAAATTTTTGTCATTGGTTATTGGTTATTGGTTGTTTGTTGTTTGTTGTTTGTTGTTTGTTGTTTGTTATTGGTTGTTTGGGAATCGGGAATTGGGAATTGGGAATTGGGAATCGGTATATTTAGTTTCTCCCCATCTCCCCATCTCCCCATCTCCCCATCTCCCCATCTCCCCATCTCCCCATCTCCCCATCTCCCCATCTCCCCACACTCCCCACACTCCTCCTCTCATTCCTCGCCAGGGTGTATTTTGACTAGCTCAAGTAGCATAACCCCTTTCGACCAAGTCCAGCCTTCAAGCGGTGGTTCTACAGGCTTATAGCAAACCCAAGACTCACCTTCTGGAGATGTGTAAGATTCCTCAATGGTTGCCAAGGCGTCTCCACCCCAAGGGGCTTTGACAACGATGATTGTCCCATTGGGGAGACTTTTGACTTCCGCATCTGATGGTGGCTCCTCCGGCTTGATTGTGTCTTGGACTGTTTCTGGTGTATCAGTAGTAGGCTCTGGAGTTTTTACTACTTGAACTAGTTCAGCTTTAACCTCTTCACTAGGGCTAGCATTATCTATTGGCTGAGACACCGCAGTGACTTCTGGTGGTGGAGTGGATTTACTCTTCTTTTTTTTCTTGGGCATGTTAAATTATCCTGAGTCCCTGATGTACTGCTAGCTCCTGTTCTACATAAGGTGCTGATTCCTACTGCTTAATTGTCGCATTCGGTATATATCTATTTTACAAGGTGTTAGGTTACAGGTCTCAGGCATTGGTGACAAGTTAAGGCAAAATCGTCGTTGTCAAGGGAGCGGAGGAGCAGAGGAGCGGAGGAGCGGAGGAGCAGAGGAAGAAGAATACAATTTTCCTTAACCCTTGGGTATTTCCATATATAGGGTCTTTTTTAGCCCCCAAACACCATATATGGGAGTTGACAAAATGCACCGCCCT
>JAAHHL010000376.1 GCA_010672185.1 Caldora sp. SIO3E6
CTGTTGGGCGAAGCATTCGGAGCGAAAAACTAGGGTTTGAGAGATCAATTATCTTCGCCCCTACATCTAATTTTGTTTAGTTCTAGGATGGTGTGTTACGGCTTCGCCTAACACACCCTACAATTTAGCTAAAATGCGATCGCGCGATCATCAATCTAACAGTAGTAACCTTTTCTTATAATCGTAAAAGTGTAGATTTATATATAAAGCAATTTTGTAGGGTGCGTTAGCAATAGCGTAACGCACCAATAGGGTCTAGAACACCGATTCAGTATTCCTATTTACGATACAATCCGCATCTGTTGGGCGAAGCATTCGGAGCGAAAAACTAGGGTTTGAGAGATCAATTATCTTCGCCCCTACATCTAATTTTGTTTAGTTCTAGGATGGTGTGTTACGGCTTCGCCTAACACACCCTACAATTTATCTTTGGATAAAAAATAAGCCATTTTGTAGCCATTTTTGTATTATTCTTGTAGGGTGCGTTAGCGATAGCGTAACGCACCAATAGGGTCTAGAAAACCGATTCAGTATTCCTATTTACGATACAATCGACATCTGTTGGGCGAAGCATTCGGATGGAAAAACTAGGGTTTGAGAGATAAATTATCTTCACCCCTACATCTAATTTTGGTTAGTTCTAGGATGGTGCGTTACGGCTTCGCCTAACACACCCTACAATTTAGCTAAAATGCGATCGCGCGATCATCAATCTAACAGTAGTAACCTTTTCTTATAATCGTAAAAGTGTAGATTTATATATAAAGCAATTTTGTAGGGTGCGTTAGCGATAGCGTAACGCACCAATAGAGTCTAGAACACCGATTTAGTATTCCTATTTACGATAAATCCATATCTGTTGGGCGAAGCATTCGGACGGAAAAACTAGGGTTTGAGAGATAAATTATCTTCGCCCCTACATCTAATTTTGGTTAGTTCTAGGATGATGCGTGACGGCTTCACTAACACACCCTACAATTTATCTTTGGATAAAAAATAAGCCATTTTGTAGCCATTTTTGTATTATTCTTGTAGGGTGCGTTAGCGATAGCGTAACGCACCAATAGGGTCTAGAACACCGATGCAGTATTCCTATTTACGATAAATCGACATCTGTTGGGCGAAGCATTCGGACGGAAAACTAGGGTTTGAGAGATAAATTATCTTCGCCCCTACATCTAATTTTGGTTAGTTCTAGGATGGTGTGTTACGGCTTCGCCTAACACACCCTACAATTTATCATTGAAAAGTGTAAGTATTCAATCGAACTTGATGTTACTTACTACTTATTACTTATTTCTTCCATAAGAGTTGCCATAATTTCCTGAGCAGCAATATTTTCAGGAAACACTCGCAACACATATTTCAAATCTTGAATAGCGTCTCGGATATAGAATTGGGAATAACCCTGTTGGAGTGCAGCTTGATATAACTTTTGAGCCGTTGACAAGTTACCTGCAACCAGGTTATAGAGGGCTAAATTAAATGTATTTTGGCAATCATCAGGCTTTTGGGACTGTTTATCTTGGGCGATTTGAATGGCGTTATTTAAATCAGCTTTGGCAGAATCTTCCTGGTGGAGTATGAGGTAAGTCAAACCACGAAGGTACAGACACCAATCATTTCTGGGATCAAGTTCAATAGCACGGTTGAATTCTTGCAGTGCATCTTCATAGTTTCCCATCAACCTGTAGATATTGGCACGGTTTGCGATCGCTTGCTCATTTCTGGGATTAAGTTCAATAGCACGGTTGAATTGTTGCAGTGCATCTTCATAGTTTCCCATCAACCTGTAGATAATGCCACGCTTGTCGATCGCCCAATCATCTCTGGGATTAATTTCAATAGCAAGTTTCAGGTCTTGCAGTGCTTCTTCATAACTTTCCATCCACCTGTAGGTATCGGCACGGTTTGCGATCGCCTCAAAATATGTTGGTTCAAGTTCAATAGCACGGTTAAATTGTTGTAGCGCCTCATTATATTGCCCCATTGAAACATAACTTTCACCACAACGGAAGAAAACTTGAGGGCTAATTAAGTCTGGATTGCTATTGATTCTACTTTGAGCAAGAGACTGCCTCAATAAATCATGTAAAAAACGATAACTACTACCAGTGCGCTGGAGTAATAGTCGCTCTGTTGCATAGTTGAGAAAGCGAGTATAGTTCCAGGGAATTGAGTTTGTGCAAAATAAACATAAGCGCACTAGAAAATGATTGATGAAGCTTTTTCCTCCTCTCAACTCCAACCTAGCCCGTTGTAATATAAAAAACATGCATGAGGTAAGAATGAAACTACGAATAGAAGAAGATGCCGGATGTACTATAGTCCATAATATAAAAGTATGCAGCAACACTACTATTAATGTAATTAAAATAGCATGTTGTAATAGTTTTTCATTTTTTGATTCCTTGATTTGGCTTTGCTCTAGTTTTAATCCGGAAAATCCCTCTTCGGTATTCACAACCGTCTTTAATCCTGTTAAGTAAGCTAATTTATCAGTTAAAATGTCAACTTGAGGAGGAATTAATGTAGCCCTCCAAGATGACAACTTACGTAATACTTTTTCTTGCTTGAGATTTAACACCAAGTTTCCAAGAGCTCTGGTCACTGATTTTATGTACGGTAAATCTGTCCAAACATCTTCCTCAAGCACCAAAAAAAAGCTACAGCCGAAGCGAAATCCTAACCAAAAAATGGTGTGTGACACCGTCACAATTAGAACTGGATCGATAGAGCTAAAGAATCTTAACCAAAAAATTCTAGTAGGAACGAATGCCCAACAAGCTATGGCAAAAAAAAGTCCCCAAAAGGCTATAGCAAGAACAGTAAATAGACTCTTTTCAAGGAAGGTTGACAGCCATCTTGTGTTAATTCCCTCAACCAAAAAATCAGTTTCTGAATCTTGCAGTAGCTGTAAGGCTAAAATTTCTAGCCACTTACGACTTTGTTTCTGACTAGGAGGCTTTTTGTAGAAACGACTTTGCCTATCCTGCTTCAGCATCTGCCGAATATAGGCATCTAAAAGTAAATCTAGCCTATCTCCTGCTGAAGTTGCCTGCTGCCACTGGATTGGCTCTAGTTCCTGGTAAGCAATAATCGCCATCGACAATAATAATGGTCTGCGAATCAATGCCAGCAAATTCTCATCTGCCATCAAACTCTCTGCCAACTCACTCCGATTCACATCGACCAAGAATTTCTGGATCTGTTTATCCGTCAAGTCCTGAAGATAAACTGCTCCTCTGAGTTGTAGCTTTTCCGAATAACTCTCATAGGGTTCCCGCCGACAACAAATTGCTACTTCTGTTGGTTGCAACTCTGAGTTAAACTCCGATTTCAACCACAAGTTAATAGCTCGTACACAGTCCTGCTGATACTCCGGTGACACTTCATCAAGTCCATCAAGCAAAGGTACTAACCGTTTCTCTTCCAACCATTGCTGAATTTGCTGTAGAGAAACCCCATATCTCTCTCGCACCTTCCTTATCAACCAATTTAGGATCGACTGAACTAACTCTTCTTCAGAAAAATTTTGCTGAGAAATCCGACTTTTCCTAGAGTTGGAGGGAGATACCGTCGGTTGCCAATCAGAAAGATCCACAATAACAGGAATAAGCTGCTCTGGATCCGCTTCTGCTCTTTCCACTAATTCCAGTGCCAAATCCAGCAAAGTTGTGGTTTTTCCGGCTCCTGGCTCCCCTAAAATTAGTAAATATCCGAAACACTGCTCAAATACTTGTCCGATGCTAATTTCTGGTGGCAATGGCTGACTCCCACGGGCAATGGGTACTTTAACCTCCCTATTCCAAGGACGCACTTGTCGCGGTTGGGTCTCCTTGCTTAAATTAAGCCTGACATGATGGTGTAATTGTCCATCTAATCGGGAATAAACCAATCCTTTAACTTTTTTCAGCAAATCCCTCTCTACTTTAGGTCGAACTGTCTGCCGAAGAGATAGCTCCCTCTCCTTGGTAGATGATGGTGTCTGAGAAATTGTGCCAAGAGGTCTATTGTTGTCATTTCCAGCATTCAACTCTGCCAATACCTGAAAGGCAAAAGCACTAGCATGACTAGCCGCAATCTTTTGATAACCCTGAGCATCAACCTCACTTTTACTATCAATCAGATCCGAAATACCCCGAATCACGATGGCAGAAACCTGCTGGTTGGCATGAGTAGCATCCAAAAAGCCAATTCCTTCCATCTCAACTGCCACTGCATCCCCGTAATTGGAGCATAAAAACTGAAAAACCTCAGATTTCGTTGAAGCAACAACCTTCTCTCCCGCAGCGATAGGAGCAACAAAAACCGCAGGAGTTGGTTCAGGAATTGAGGGTAATCTCTTTAACCAGTCCTTCTTTCTCGCTTCAGCTCTAGCTCTTTGTTCTAAATTATGAGCACTAAGACCTATTTCTGGTCTAGGTTTAAAACTTTCTTCCGCTTTCCCCGACTCATAGGCATATATCTTGGTAGAAGCAACCACATCACCAAGCCGCACATCCTTGATACCACCTGCCACACCTACAAAAAGAATAACCTGAGGTGTGAAATATGCGATCGCTCGCTCTGCTTGTCCGGCTGCACCAGGATTACCAGCACCAATTTCAGCAATTCCTACGTTCCATACTTGATTATTGGCAAAGAATTTTCCTTCTTCGTAAACTGTTCCTTGAGGATGAACTTTCTCCTCGAGTTCTGTTAGATAAGCTCGAACAGCCATGTATTCAACGGAAATAGCAGTGAGGATAACTGCACAGGGCATATTGACCTCTTATCTAGAGCATCTATCTTAGGTATTACTACATTATTACAGACATCTAAAATGTTGAAATAACTCCTGCTGTAATCATTTGATGATATTCTTTTACTGTCCACAAGCGAACACGAGTTGTTGTCATCTGATTACCTCCTTTGGCAAGTTCAGGTTGGGGGTCGCGATAGCATCCCAATACGGTCATTTGCTGCGTTGGGTTGCACTCCGTTTCACCCAACCTACAGTGGTAGTGGCGTGACTAATTTAAAATATTCAAAGCATCAAGAACCTTCTCGGCAACAAGCAAAGATGAAGCGGGATTTTGCCCTGTAATCAAATTGCCATCTGCGATCGCAAATGCCTGAAAATCATTCGCATTTTGAAAATCAGCCCCAAGTTGGCGCAATTTAGTTTCTAAAAGGAAAGGGACAACATTGGTCAAGCCTACTGCTTCTTCTTCAGAGTTAGTAAAAGCAGTAACTTTGCGTCCTTCAAGTATCGAACGACCGTCTGAGGTTCGAGCAGATATCAGTCCCGCAGGACCATGACAGACCGCAGCCACAACCCGATTTTGCTTTAAAGCTTGGGCAATAATTTGAGTCAGGCGATCGCTTTGCGGTAAATCCCACATAGTACCGTGTCCTCCTGGAAGGAAAATGGCATCGTATTCAGATGGCTTTATTTCTTCAATCGCAACAGATTCCTCGATAGCGCGTTTGGCTTGAGGGTCTTTTAAAAAGCGTTCGACGCTGGGAGAATTTTCACCGAGTGTTTTTTGGCTTCCTGGATCGATAGGAATTAGACCCCCTTTAACCGAAGCAATTATTACGGATACTCCAGCATCAATAAATTGGTAGTAGGGAACTGTTAGTTCCTCAAGCCACATACCCGTGGGCTTGTTACTGATGCCCAACTGGGAATGAGATGTAGCAACAATTAAAATTTTAGGCATTGATATTTTTAATTAATTTACTCGAACCAGCCTTGCTCGTTCGCTTTCCAAGATGCACCCATATAAAAGGATTAACCTAGGGCAAATTCTGTATATTGGCGCACATTAGGTGTATGATAGGCTAAGACAATCTCTTGTGTCAGCACAACCCTTTCCACCAACTAATCTGCGATCGCGTCCAATCTAACTTATCCATTGCTCAATCTCCTCCTTGTCAATCCTTTGTGTACTTTGTGCCTTTGTGGTAAAAAATTCCTAATACAAAGCTCGGTATTTGTAGAATTTCCCCCTCTAATAATTCTGTTCGTTCTTCCGGGTTAAAGACTCCTGCTGTCATCATTTGATGATATTCTTTTACTGTCCACAAGCGAACACGAGTTGTTGTCATCTGATTACCTCCTTAGAAACAGGTAGGGGAGTATGGGGGATGTGGAAAGATAGAGACGAAAATCTATTCCTCAAACAGATATGATATTATAAGTACAATGTCAATAAAGCCATCATTGGCGGATAAAAGTGAGTAACGGCTCAGTTAAATTATAAAAGGCATTCATTTTACCCACCTTAGAAAATTTGCCATTGCCTACGGCATCAATGAAGCTGAGCACACTATGTCTGATACTTTAACAAAGCTAACCTATCAAACTTTTGCACAAGGCAAAAAATATTTCAGTCTGGCTCACAAGAGTCTGAGTTCACGGTTGCTGAATCTGATTAATCCGACCGTTAGTCAACTCCAGACTCAATCCTTGGCTCCGGAGGTGATACAGCAACTTCAACAAAAGCTTGATCAGATTATTGACATAGATTGGCAGGATGCTCAAAGGGGTATTTATCCAGAGAGTCTACTATTTGATGACCTCTGGTTAGACTTTTGGCGCTACTATCCACTAGTTTTGCAAGATCTGCCCACTGTCCGGGAACGGCGCTCCCAGAAGCGGTATCAAGAATTTGCTCCAGAGATTGCAACAGAAGGCTATCCCCAATATTACCTACAAAACTTCCATTACCAGACCGATGGCTATCTGAGTGATCTGTCTGCTAATCTGTACGACTTTCAGGTAGAACTTCTCTTTAGTGGTACTGCGGATGCCATGCGGCGACGCA
>JAAHHL010000377.1 GCA_010672185.1 Caldora sp. SIO3E6
TTGTCTGGAAGTCAAATAAAAAATGAGTTTGACTGTTAGCCGCTTCCATGAGTTGGCGTATCCTGCGCTGCACAGCTTCATCGGATTGGCGAAGATTCTGTTCAATGGTTTTGTCAGCCGAAAAATCAATGAAGAAGGTTTCTGATACTGGACGTTGATTTGCCAGGGCAGAATCGAATATCCCCTCATCAGGCTGTGTATTTCTATTGCTCATCAAGCATTACCTTAAGTTAACACAATTTTATTTTGGCGAATTTATCCATAAACTCCTGATATCTGCCAAGCTAAACCTTCCCGCAGCACTGACAATACCTCAACACCCGTGCGATTACAAGCGAGGAAGCTATGATAGTGACTTGACAAACTCAATGGAATTGTTTTAATAGGGTTATACCCCTCAATACATTAAAAGTACTTGTAACCAGCAATGGCACTCCAAATCTGTCTAATAAACACTACAAGAAATCCCCTGACTACCAACCGAGGAAGGTTGTAAGGACGATCTGGCTTGCCTAAAAAAGCAGAAATCTGCCTCACCCCTCCAAGCAACCCATCGGAGGGGTTTTTAGATGGCTGGCATACCCTATCGGTTAAGACATTCTCAGGTAAGCCAAACAAGGGGCTTAAGCCGAATGGCACTAAGATAAGCGCCAAAGCCAGCCAAGTATAAGGGTTATACCCACTCTATTTGGAATTAGGTAACGAGTAAAACTTGTCGCAATACAGACCTGGGTTGGTGCATCCAGGGATAAGATTTGGGGCGACGCTTGACAACCCTGGGTTCAACACGTCCAGGACGTGATGGTACGGTTTTATGGACAATAACTTTGAGTAAAGTTTGATAAATTTGAAATACTTTATCAAGACAAACAGATAAAAACTGAGGAATAAAGTTATCAAACTTTTGACGAGTACCTTGTAAAGATAATCTTAACGGAGGAGTACTATAAGTAGTGCCAGCATCCCACATCAAACTACGTAGTAAGTTGTAAACCAGTAAAAAAGCATAAATTTCTTTGCGAACCATATCGGGAGTTTTACAGCGTAAAATATCCATGCCCAAAGAAGTTTTCAGGTGTTTGATATCTAATTCGACATCCCAACGAGAGCAATAAAGCTGTGTTAAGGATAAAGTAGGAAAAGCGTCAATATCTAATAAAGTGGTGAGCACGTTGACCGATTGAGTACGGAAACCAGGTTGCTCAATTGAATAAAAAACTTCCCGAATTAGCTGTGTCTCAGGTAAAGCGGCAAATTCAGCTTTAGTTAACCCTCGCTTGACAAGTTTTGGGTTTGCGCCAAGTCACTATTTTGTCGTTTTTGGAGATGATAAAACCACCTTTTAATTGCTGACATCGACCCTTGTGCTTTCTGATTACAGTATCACAACCACGCTGTCGAAGCCAGAAAAAATCGGCATAGGAACAAAAAGCCCTATCTCCCAGAAGTACATCAAGTGGCTGTAAAAATTGATATAATTTTCGTGCCAATTTGATATCGTTAGTGTTGAGAATATCAATCGCTACAGCCAGGGCAGCACCAGTAGCTAGACTGAACAGTACGCCAATTTTGGCGATAGGAAAACCACAACCTTTTTTTTGCTGACCTGATTGAGGGTAAGCTTGTTGATTGGCTTGAGTGTCCGGCATTGAGACCGTAGAAGCATCGATAATCATTACATGACGACCACACCATAAAGATTGGGGTTTAACTTGAGCCTCCAATTGGTTTCCACTGTCTTGAAATAAGTTTTCTAAGAGTTTTTCCGGTAATCTTTTCCTCGCTTGACAGTAAGCACTGGTAGAAGTTGAAGGGATTTCAACATTTTCTGTAGACAACCAGGCAACAACTCTTGATAGGGCATGATGGCAACTTTTATCCATATCTAATACCTGTGATAAAAAGGCCCATAATGTTACCACTGGATTGAACAGCCGATTTCGATACTTAATTGATAGTTTGTTGAGCTGTTGTTCAATATGGGCTGGTGGTAATAATTCTCGGAATGGCAGCCCCATAGAAAGTCGAAATTTCTCCTTGAGAATTTGTGCACGATTTGGCATTCTAGAGCTAGACATTTTTTTTTGCCTTGTTGTGTCTGGTTTTAGTTTGACTGAACACGCAAGGTTTTTTCTTCCGGATGAGAGATAGAGCTTTTTTGCGATCGCTCCGATGGGGTTAAGCGATCGCTCCGATGGGGTTAAGCGATCGCTCCGATGAAGTTGAGCGATCGCTCCGATGGGGTTAAGTGATCGCTCCGATGAAGTTGAGCAATCGCTCCGATGAGGTTAAGCGATCGCTCCGATGAAGTTGAGCAATCGCTCCGATGAGGTTAAGCGATCACTCCGATGAAGTTGAGCGATCACTCCGATGGGGTTAAGCGATCGCTCCGATGGGGTTGAGCAATCGCTCCGATGAAGTTGAGCGATCACTCCGATGGGGTTAAGCGATCGCTCCGATGGGGTTGAGCAATCAGCTATGTACTTGTGGGCATAACCCTTATACTTGGCTGGCTTTGGCGCTTATCTTAGTGCCATTCGGCTTAAGCCCCTTGTCCTAATCGCCTTGGCGGTTGCTATAACAAACAACAAAGGACAATTCTCAATAACTTGATGACAACTACCACTACCACCACTACTGTGCACGCACCTGGAGGGACGTGATGTAATTCGTCATGGCAAGCAATACTTCATCACAGCAATCGCATAATTTGTGAGAAATATGGTAGAGGCAATTCATGAATTGCCTCTACGTTTGCTCCCTCAGCTCCTCCGCTCCCCAACTTCAAGCGCTTTTCATCCTTAAGTTGACACCAATGACGGCTACCCCCTAACTTTGGTTAAGATTGAGCAAATACTTTAGCTGCAGCGGCAATCCCGGCACCAGGTGTCACTGAATCAACTCCCAATTCCTGAAGAGTGGCTTCCAGAGCACCAATAACAGTGAGAACATCGCGATCGCTTACAAAACCTAGATGACCGATACGGAAGATTTTACCCTTCAAGTGATCTTGTCCTCCAGCTAGAGCAATATCGAAGTGCTTTTTCATCACTGTACGGATTTGTTCTGCCTCAACCGATACTGGAGCAACAGCAGTTACTGCAGGACTAGCATACTCATCAGGACCTAACAAAGGTAAAGAGAGAGCCTTTACCCCAGCACGAGTTGCCTTCATCAGGCGCTGATGGCGATCAAAGATCGATTCCAAGCCTTCTTGTTGCATCATACGCAACGCCATTTGTAATCCGATGACTAAGTTAACTGGTGGGGTAAAGGGATTACTATTTTTCTTGGCAGTTTTACTGTAGGGTCCCAAATCTAGGTAGAATTTTGGCAATTTGGCCGTTTTATAAGCTTCCCAGGCTTTGGGGCTAACACAAACAAACCCTAGTCCTGGAGGAATCATATAACCCTTTTGGGAACCAGAGGCAACTACATCCAAACCCCAATCATCTATGGGCAAATTAAAAGCTCCTAAACTGGTAACCGCATCAACCATCATTAAAGCTTCCCCGTGGTCTTTAACGTAACGATTAATGGTTTCGATATCGTTAAGGACACCAGTAGAAGTTTCTGAGTGAGTTACGATTACTGCTTTAATAGTCTTCTCGGTATCAGCAACCAGCTTTTCTTTAAACTGCTCAGGGTCTAAAGGTTTTCCCCAATCAGCGGTAATTGTCTCCACCTCTAAACCGAAGGCAGTACTCATCTTCCCCCAGCGATCGCCAAATTTACCATTACTTCCTACCAAAACGCGATCGCCTGGACTCAGGAAATTAATAATGCCAGCTTCCATCGCCCCAGTGCCACTCACTGTTAGCGTCAAGACATCATTTTCCGTTTGATGTAACCATTTGAGGCTTTGGGTCACCTCTGCCATGATTTTGCCAAATTCACCGCTACGGTGCCCGATAGGGTGCTTAGCCATAGCTAATAATACTTGTTCGGGCACTGGCGTTGGGCCAGGAATCATCAGCATCAACTTGTCGTTCATTTTCTCCTCCTCTTAATATTTTTTGCTTCCCAGCAGCTAGGATTTTATAACTACCTCAACCATTCTTAGATTAAGATCACTCTTGTGATTAATTGTTGTTTATAAACAAATTACTAATGATCAACAAAAGCTTAATTACTGATTTCGGGTTTTTGATGATTTAGGGGAAAAACATCTGTTGAGCCTTCTGGCTCAAACCCAACGTTGTTGAGAGACCAACGATACTCAATAGGTATGTTGTTCCTCTGGCAGCTTCCTTCTAGTTGCTTTTGCTGAGCTAGAGCTTTGCGAAGAGTGATAATTAGCTGCTGAACTTGTTCTCGAACCACTGGTTGTTGATTAGCAGCAAACAGAGTTTGGCGCTCTAGTAGTTGGAGTAGGAGTTCGTAGTGGACGTAAGATGGAAGGGGAAGTGGCTCCATGAAACCTGGTTTACCTTAAATGGACAAATCTAGAAATTACCCAAGCTAACCGCTAACAGTTCAGCATAGTTTGTGAGAGCCTACGGGCATAGTTGCTCCCTGTGCCTCACTACCTAAGATAACGCTAATTGCTTAAAAGCTACCGTCTGGCTAAAAGTGAGCGCTCACGCCATTGAATTTTTTCGTTGAGTTACAACTTACAAACTGGAAAACATATCCGTGATGGCGATTTTGGGGTCAGGATGTCTCATTAATGATTCGCCGATCAAAACAGCATCAGCACCGGCAGATGATACACTATTAAGATCTTTACGATTATGTAACCCAGACTCGCTAACAACTATAATTCCACGCTCTTGCAGTTGGTTGCCCCTCGCTGCGAGGAGTTGGTCAGTAGTTTGTAGATCGACGGAAAAATTTTCCAGGTTGCGATTGTTGATACCTACTAGGGTAACTTCATCCAGAGATAACACGCGGTCTAACTCTGAGAGGTTATGAACTTCGATCAAGGGTGTAATTGACAGAGCTTTACTAATTTTGATGAAGTACTGAAGATCTTGATTACAGAGAATTGCAGCAATTAACAAAACAGCATCTGCTCCTTGACTACGAGCCAGATATATTTGGTAAGGATATAGGATAAAATCTTTACATAAAACTGGCAAATCAATTGCGGCACGAATTCGTGCTAAGTTCTCCCAACTTCCTTGAAAGAATTTTTGATCTGTCAGTACCGAAATTGCACTAGCACCTCCTTGATAGTATGAGTTAGCGATTTCTACTGGGTCAAAATCCTCACGAATGAGCCCTTTACTGGGAGATGCTTTTTTAACTTCTGCAATTAGGGCTGGACTAGTTTTTCCTGTTTTTAGAGCTTGGAGAAAATCACGAGCAGTAGGTGCTGCTTGCACCCGTTTGCGTAACTCTGTCAAGGGGAGACGCTCCCGCATCTGATCAACTTCTTTCTCTTTGTGCCAGACAATTTTTTCTAAAATATGGCGGGGTTCAGAATCGGGAAGGGCTACCTGATAGCGAAGTACATCAAGGTTAATAGCTGGATTTGGTGGGCGTCGGCGAATTTGCATTAATTAGTTATTGGTTATTGGTTATTGGTTGTTTGTTATTCGATTCCAACAATAACAAACAACTAGTAATTTGAAGGCAGGTGGTAGGTGGTAGATGGTAGGAGACTCCAAGGCAGGAGGCTTCAAGGCAGTCCCGATGAAAAAATTTCACCTCCATGCATGAAAATTCATTTCTGGTGCGTCTCCGTGTCTCCCTTGTCTCCCTTGTCTCCCTTGTCTCCGCATCTTAGCCAATGGTCATTGCTCGTTTGTAAGCTTCGTCCAATACTTCTGAGAGGGTAGGATGGGCATGAACTAGATAGCCTAGGGTATTAACCGACTGCCGATTGGCAACTGCTGCAGATGCCTCGTGAATTAAATCTGAAGCATGAATGCCCAGGATATGGACACCGAGGACTTCTCCTGTATCCTTGCGGTAAATTACCTTAGCGATACCATCTGCTTCTCCTTCCGCGATCGCTTTAGAATTGCCTTTAAAGTAGGATCTTACAGAGGCTACTTCAAACCCTTCCTCTGCTGCCAACTCCTTCGCCTGTGGTTCTGTTAAGCCCACATAGCTAATTTCTGGATGAGTAAAGGCAGCAGCAGGAATGCTGCGATAGTCTACAGTACGGTGACGCCCACAAATATTTTCCACTGCGGTAATACCTTGAGCTGAGGCTGCGTGAGCTAGCATCATTTCTCCTGTAGCATCGCCTATTGCCCATAAATGAGGTACCGGTTCTCCTTCTGATAAAACTGCCATCGTTTCATCTACAGCAATAAAGCCTCGCCGATTAGTTGCTACACTGACAGCATCTAATCCGATATCTTTGGTGGCAGGAATTCTGCCTGTTGCCACTAAACAAGCATCTACTTCGAGGACATCTACCACCTCTTTGGTTTTAGCGTCAGCTAATTCAATTACTACCGGCGAACCAGGAGTCACTTTGATTGCCAGCATTCCTGTTTTGGTTTCAATATCTCTGGGATTGATGAGAACCCTTGTTGCCAGCTTAGCAATATCTGGATCGAAGGTAGGCATCAGCTGGTCTAGGGCTTCAATCATAGTAATTTCACTGCCCAATGCCGTATAAATATCGGCAAACTCTAAACCAATATAACCACTGCCAATAATTGCCACCCAATCCGGTAGCCATTCTAATTTCAAGGCATCGTCACTAGTAAAAACCGTTTTACCGTCAATGGTAATTCCTGGAGGGACAAAGGGTACTGAACCAGTAGACAGAATAATATCTTTGGCCGAGATAATCTTTTCGCCATTGTCTGTAGCGATTGTTACTTTTTGTGGGCCAGCGATTTTCCCCA
>JAAHHL010000378.1 GCA_010672185.1 Caldora sp. SIO3E6
TTTGCATCTTGGGAGATAACTGACCAAGTTCACGTTTAATGATGGAGGTTGTTATTGTTGTTAAACGATGAATGCGTAAAGTTGATGATACACGTAATCCAGTTAAAACAAACTCTGAATCTGATTTATCGAGTATGATGTCAGTGGGTAGGGGAGTAGAGAGAACTTTGCTGGTAATAAAAGCAATAACAACGTGCTTCTTCGGGGTTATAGGATTTGTCAAACAAACAGCAGGTCTTACTTTATTAGATGAGAGGTCATCAAATGGAAATGGTACCAAAACTATCTTATATTTAGTCATGGAATGGCTTGCCGTCACTTAATGAGTAAATATCCTCCTCTTGAGCGTGAAGATCATCGAACACAGAATTCTGTGAAGCTGCCAGTAACCATGCCTCTTCCAATATATCCTCGTCTTGTGTCAAGTTAACCTGATTGCCCTGATAGTCAGATTTAGCAGCTTCCTCATCAGCTAACATTTGATCAAAGTGTGGATCGTCTTGGTATTTGCTAAATAATTTTAGCCAAGGATTGTCCTGCTCCAGTAATTCTTTCTGGATTACCTCAAATACAGCTTTCTTTCCCTCTAAAGATAATTGTTCTACTAGGGTAATTACTTCCTCAACGGTCACATCTGATATAGGCATACTGATGATTTTGGCCAACTCATCACAACTATATTATATAGCTGTTCTACCATTAATGTTGGTAATCCCATGGTTATCGACAGGGCGGGTTTTATCCCAAAATTATCCTCAAATGCGATAACGGCAGGGTAGATTTTTACCAAAATTATCGCCAAATGCGATAACGATAGGGTGGCTTTTTACCAAAATTATCGCCAAATGCGATAACGACAGGACAGGTTTTATCCCAAGATTATCGTCAAATGCGATAACGATAGGGTGGCTTTTTACCAAAATTATCGCCAAATGCGATAACGACAGGGCAGGTTTTATCCCAAGATTATCGTCAAATGCGATAACGACAGGGCAGGTTTTATCCCAAGATTATCGTCAAATGCGATAACGGCGGGAGCATCCCATTTTGGAAAAAGCATTATCCAAAGAACGACATAGTAAGGGTTTCAGCCTCCTTAAAAGAGCTAACTCGCCAAAATGGGATGCTCCCATAACGGCAGGGTAGATTTTCACCAAAATTATCGTCAAATGCGATAATGACAGGGCAGATTTTCACCAAAATTATCGTTAAATGCGTTAACGGCAGGGCGGGTTTTGTATCAAACATTATCGCCAAATGGGTTAACGGCGACCCTAAACCCGCCCCTACAAAGTAGGCGAAAATTTCTTCTAATTCTACATTCTACATTCTACATTCTACATTCTCTTCATCTGTAACCCTAAATCTTGAATTCGCCCATCCCATGCCTGGGAATTATTGGGGCGTAATTCGTCCATTTCCCAAGATAAAGGATTATTGGCAATGTATTGGCGAATTGCCCTTAATGCTCTTTCATGACGGATAATATGTTCATAGTAACCCCGTTGCCATACCGAAACACCAGCTAGATGACGCATTTTATTGATACGACGTGCAGCAAATGTCTTAAATCCACGGAGGATTTCTGGCAATCCATGACGCTTTTTAACGGTGGTATCATCTGTTAAAACCAGAATTCCATGCAGATGATTAGGCATAACAATAAATTCATCTAATTCCAAATGGTGATGGTGTTGCAGCAAATTACACCAATGAGCATAAGCGATTTTTCCATAATCGTTTAGCTGCATTTCCCCATCAACAACCTCACCCAATAAACATTGATGCTGCCAGGTACAAATAGTAACAAAATAAGCACCTGCCTGAGTATAGTCGTATCCTTTGAGGCGAATTGAACGACGATGATGTTTATCCGGTTGATATGTCATAGGGAAAAATTTAGATAATCCCATTGTAGGGATATTTGTACGGGCGTTTGTAGGGGCATCGTAGGGGCGGGTTTAGGAATAACCTTCCCCATATTACCCGAAAATTCCCATCAAAACCCGCCCTTTCGGCATCCTCCAGTTAACCCAAACAATTCCCAAAATATCAACAAGCGATCGCACAATCAACCAATTGTCGAAGCATTTGTACGGGCATCGTAGGGGCGGGTTTAGGGACAATCTCACCCATTTCACCCAAATATTCCCATCAAAACCCGCCCTTTCGGCATCCTCCAGTTAACCCAAACAATTCCCAAAATATCAACAAGCGATCGCACAATCAACCAATTGTCGAAGCATTTGTACGGGCATCGTAGGGGCGGGTTTAGGGACAATCTCACCCATTTCACCCAAATATTCCCATCAAAACCCGCCCTTTCGGCATCCTCCAGTTAACCCAAACAATTCCCAAAATATCAACAAGCGATCGCACAATTAACCAATTGTCGAAGCATTTGTAAGGGCATCGTAGGGGCGGTTTTAGGAATAACCTCCCCCATATTACCCGAAAATTCCCATCAAAACCCGCCCTTTCGGCATCCTCCAGTTAACCCAAACAATTCCCAAAATATCAACAAGCGATCGCACAATCAACCAATTGTCGAAATATTTGTACGGGCATCGTAGGGGCGGGTTCAGGGACAATCTCACCCATATTACCCGAAAATTCCCATCAAAACCCGCCCTATCCGCATCCCTCGGTTAAACCAAATCATTCCCAAAATATCAAGGAAGCGATCGCACAATTAACCAATTATCGAAATATTTGTACGGGCATCGTCGGGGCGGGTTTAGGGATAATCTCCCCCATATTACCCAAATATTACCATCAAAACCCGCCCTATCCGCATCCCTCGGTTAAACCAAATCATTCCCAAAATATCAAGGAAGCGATCGCACAATTAACCAATTGTACGGGTATTGTAGGGGCGGGTTTAGGAAAAATCTCACCCATTTCACCCGAAAATTCCCATCAAAACCCGCCCTTTCGGCATCCCCGGTTAAACCAAATCATTCCCCAAAATATCAATGAAGCGATCGCCCAATTAACCCATCACACAATTAACCGATTAAACAATTGACCAGTTGTACGGGCATCGTCGGGGCGAGTTTAGGGACAATCTCACCCATATTACCCGAAAATTTCAATCAAAACCCGCCCTATCAGCGTCCCCCGTTAAACCAAACAATTCCCAAAATATCAATAAGCGATCGCGTTACCTAGGTTATCCACAGGGCAGATTTTATCCCAAAATTATCCTCAAATGGGTTAACGGCAGGGCGGGTTTTGTACCAAAGTTATCGCCAAATGTGTTAACGGTGACCCTAAACCCGCCCCTACAAAATATGCGGAAATTTATTCTAATTCCTAATTCCTAATTCTTAATTCTTAATTCTTAATTCTCTAGGTTGACTTTATTTTAGTTCTCTACTATTATTTTAAAATACGAAAGTGTGCGCACATATATAGTATTTGAGAAAAAACTGATTTCTTGGGCATACTCCAGAAAAGGTTACTGCGATCACAGAGACTCAAGATCCCCGACTTCTCGATTTAAGATCTGTGATTAACTTAAAAAAACCGATAGAAGAAGTCGGGGATCTGGGACTTTTCGCTATCACCTTAGATGAGCTACCAGCTGCTTTGCTTTCTAGAGATTGAAAAATATGCTGCTGAAGATGAGTTACCGCCAGAATTTGTTGTAGATTTAGTGATCGCTCACTTCCTCGATCCTGACTCAATGACCTTCGATGATTGCCAAACCGGACTGCAACAGGACCAGTTAGCATTACTGAGATTGGAGAAACACGAACGAGCAATAACGGTAGTCTAGCGATCGCATTTTTGATAAAATTATCCAATCATCCCAACATTCCAAGCATTGTAACCATCGTAGGGGCATCGTAGGGGCGGGTTTAGGGACAATCTCACCCCTATTACCCAAATATTCCCATCAAAACCCGCCCTGTCAGTGTCCCCCGTTAAACCAAACAATTCCCAAATCATCAATAAGCGATCGCATTACCTAGGTTATCCACAGGGCAGGTTTTATCCCAAAATTATCGTCAAATGCGATAACGACAGGGCGGATTTATACCAAAATTATCATCAAATGCGATAACGACAGGGTGGATTTTATACCAAAATTATCGTCAAATGCGTTAACGATAGGGTGGATTTATACCAAAATTATCGTCAAATGCGTTAACGATAGGGTGGATTTATACCAAAATTATCGTCAAATGCGATAACGGCAGGGCGGGTTTTGTATCCAAATTATCGTCAAATGGGTTAACGGCAGGGCGGGTTTTGTATCCAAATTATCCTCAAATAGGTTAACGGTGACCCTAAACCCGCCCCTACAAATTCCTAATTCTTCATTTTACATTCCCCTTAATGATTGCCAGAGGTTCTGGAAAAAGCCTAATCGCGGTTTTGATTTGTTCTTATCCCCTGCTAGCTTTTGTACCTCGGCGATAATTTCCTTCACCTTCTCTGCTTTGGGAGATTGGAGATGCTGCAAGATATCTAGGGATTGTTGTAGGTAATCCAGTCCAGTTTTATAATCCTCTTGTGCTGCTATTAGCTGCCCCAGCATTGCAAAAGTAGAGGCTTTGCCCTGCATGTTACCAATACTTTCTGTGATTTCCAAAGATTGCTGATAAAGTGCGATCGCTTCCTTAATATCTCCTGTATTGGCTTTGAGCCTTCCCAATTGACGTAGAGTTCTTGCTTTGCCCTGCCAGTCACCAAAGTCTTCACTGAGTTCCAAAGATTTTTCATAAAAAGCTATAGCTGTGGGGATGTCTCCAATGTTCAGTCCGAGGTTCCCCAGTTGGTGCAAAGTTGCTGCTTTGTTCGACAAGATACTAATCTCTTCTTGGATTTCCAAGGATTCCTTAAGAAGAGCTATGGCAGCAGGTATATCTCCAGTGTCGGCATTGAGACTTCCCAGACAGTGTAAAGTAGCTGCTTTGCCCTGTAGATTACCAATACTTTCATCAATTTCCAAGGATTGCTTATAAAGTGTGAATGCTGCCGGGATGTCTCCGGTGTTAGCTTTGAGGATTCCCAATTGGTGTAAAGTAGCTGCTTTGCCCTGCAAATCACCAATACCTTCTTTAATTTTCAAAGATCGTTTATAAAGAGCGAGCGCTGTAGAGATATCTCCAGTGTTGGCTTTGAGAGTTCCTATTTGGTGCAAAGTTCTTGCTTTGCCTTGCTTGTCACCAATACCTTCTGTGACTTCCAATGATTGCTCATAAAGTGCGATTGCAGCTGGGATGTCTCCGATGTGAGCTTTGATCGCTCCCAAGTTGTGAATGATATCTGATTTTGCCTTTTTGTCTGCTACTGGACAATTAGCTAGGGCTTGTTGATAGTGCTTACCTGCTTGGTCTATTTTATAGAGGTATTGCTCAGCACTGGCTAAATTATAAAGAAGACGATAGTCCGAAACCAAGCTTAAAGTTTCCTGGCAAGTTTGAACTGCTTCCCAGTAGCGACTACGATTAATCCAATGACTAGTCAAACGATGGGCAACTTCAATAGCAATTTTCTCAACCTTCCCCCGCATAGCCAATCTATGAATTTCCAATCCTTGTTCCTCACTTGGAAATTCCACCTCTTCCCACCAAAGACGATACAGCACCTCCGCTGCTTCCTGAAACAAACTTTCATTCCCACCTAACTCCAAAGGCAAAATCCGAGGTACTCGCAACCCACCATCGGGACTAACCTCCAACAATCCTAAACTTACTGCCCTAGCCAACTGCTCCTCCAACTGAGGAATTCCAGCACAGACTGTTACCAAAGCCTCCTTCGGTACTGGCAACTCAAACACCAATCCCCTTTCTAACATTTCCCGTAGGGGTGGATTTATCTGCTGGAGTAACTCCTCTGCCAAGACTTGCTCTCGCAATTCCACCGGATTGGCTGCCAAACCTTGAAGAATTGCCTCTCGGTCTACCGTAGCATCGACCAATACCTTATCCAACCATTCCAATAAGCGGGGATTACCATCGGCTAACCTTTTAGCTTCCGCTTGCAACGCCTCTTCTACTTGGGATTCTGCCCCAAAAGCAGAGAGGCGACTACACTTTTTTCGCAAATCTGCTCCCCGCATACTATCCAATGGTTGTTGGTAGAAGTGCTGTAACTGGGGTGAAGCAAACTGGTAACGGCAAGTCAGGATTAAGCGATGGGGAGCATAGATATCTTTGATTGCCCAAACTAAGGCTTCCAATACCTTAGCCGCCTCCGGTTGCAGCAGATATTCCCCATCTCGTGCCTCTAAATTTACTTCAAAGTCATCCAGCACCAGTAATAGGGAAATATCCAATTGCTTAAACACCTTCCTCAACCGAAATTTTAACTCCTCATCCATCCCTTGCAGCAGTTCCCGCAATTCTTTATTATCCAACTGCTGGGCTAAGCGATTGACTAAACTGGATTCATCGATCCTTCCTACCCAAACCAATCGCTCAAATTCCGGCAAGCGGTCACATAATCTAGCTGCTAAACTACTCTTACCTAAACCTCCCATTCCATAAATCAACACCCCCACCTCTTCCCTCGGAGGTTTTAGTACCTTCAAACAGTACTGCAACTGACGGCGACGCCCCACAAAACTACCGCGAGTCGGTACTTTTACCTTACCAGCAGCATCTAAAAATTCCGTAGCGATGGAAGGGGGTGGTGCAGGTTTTCTTCCCCGCCGCCTCAGGGGAGTAACTAACTCTCCCGGTAAACTCCCTGCCACATACAGCCGCAACAAATGCCAATCCCGCGCTTTATCCTTAATTAATGCTTGATAGGTACAAGCTACTGCCTCTGTTACCCCTTTCCCTG
>JAAHHL010000379.1 GCA_010672185.1 Caldora sp. SIO3E6
TAGCCTTGGATGCTGAGTTCCTGTGGTACCAATACTCCTACTCTCGGACTAGCACCGACTAGGCAACTAGTGCAAAAAGCGATCGCATTTCAAGTAAGCCAAACCCAACAGCAGTTGACTCAAAGGTTACAATCCCCCCCTTCCCAATTGGAAATCACTCAGGTGAAATTCAAACAAATCGAACCTTTTTTCATTGGAGATTTAGCTACTTACCGTGTTCTGGGTACATACAGTCTCACTATTGAGCTGCCAAAGCAGCGGGTGACTCAGCAGCAAAATCTCTTCGATATCTACCTGCAACGACAGAAAGAGGGCAAAACTTGGCGTTTAGCCGTACCTCAAGGGATTGAGCAAGGTAAACCCAGCAGCTGGCAGACCTATCTGATTCGTTAAGTACTCCCCATTAAACCTAGCAAGTCCTGAAGGGGATTGTCCTCCTTTAACTCACATCTTGCACTAGTACATGAATACTAAATAAAAGGTGTTAGGTATTAGGTATTAGGTGTTAGGTAAGAGGATTTTTAAGGAATTTCCCAGTTTAAACCCTAATTAATGGGATATTTTGGGTAATAACTCTAATTTACTTGTTTTTTCTCAACCTAAAACCTAAAACCTAAAACCTAAAACCTCGATCCTGAGATATTTTCAGCCATAGTGCAAGATCTCAGTTTAACAAAAAATCCTTATTCCCCCATTCCCCATTCTCAATTCTCAATTCTCATAATACTCATGTATCTTAAAAATATTGCCCCATCTCGATCCCCAATCTTTTTAGGGGTTTTCTTGGATGGATTCTAGGACAGGATGCCATAAAACTTGAATAAATATTAAGTAAATTCTTAATATATAAGTTCCCCGTAAAATACTTTCATGCAACCTAGCAGTTCTTCTGATCCCCCCATTTCTTCTGAGCAGCTTATTGAGCGCTTTGGAGCAATTACCCGCAAAATTCGTCAGTTTCTGGATTTAGATTACATCCTGAACACTGCCGTCACCGATATGCGGGAGCTACTCCAAATCGATCGATTGTTGATTTACCGCTTCAATCCAGACTGGAGTGGCTATGTCATGATCGAGTCTGTGGCTTCTGGCTGGATACCTCTGTTAAGCCAAGTCATTGATGACCCCTGCTTTAAAACAAAATGGGCTCAGCGCTATCAACAAGGTCGTGTCAGAGCAATGTCAGATGTCAACAAAAGCAATATTCGTCCCTGTCACTTGGGACTTTTAAATAAGCTCCAAGTACGTGCCAATGTTGTCGTCCCCATTTTACCAGGAAACAGCTTATGGGGATTGTTAATTGCCCATCAATGCTCTAGTCCGAAGCAGTGGTCTAACTCAGAAGTCGATTTACTCAAGCATCTGACATTACAAATCAAGAGCGCGATTAGGCAAGCTGAAGCAGCACAGCAATCCCAAACCGTACTTCTAGAAAGTCAGCGAGCCGAAGTAGAGCGGCAAAAACTCAACCAAGAACTAGAAGCCAGAGTTCAGGAGCGTACTGTTCAACTACAACAAGCAAACGAACAACTCCAAGCAGAAATCACTAAAAGGTTACAAGTACAGCAGGGACTTCAAGAGAGCCAAATCTGTCTCCAATTGATTAATGCGATCTCCACTGCTAAAACTACAGGGTTTTCCCAGGAGCAAATTATTGAACAAACCCTGAGCAAGATTCATCATTTTTTTTCCAACTTGGGTGTGAGTTACAGCACTATTGAAGGAAAAAGTAAGTTAAGGATTATCCAAGCAAGTACACCTCCGGGGATGCAATTACCCAAAGACTTAGCTACTGACTTAAAAGCAGTCCCAGATTATCTGAACCTCCTTAGGCAAGGAGAACTAATGATTACGGAGAATGCTACCCAGGAGCCGATGCTGTCTCCCTTGGCTGGATGGATGCATTCCTGCAATACTCAAGCTTTATTGGCTGTACCTCTGCGACAGTCAGACAAATTCGTCGGCTTACTGAGCCTTCACGCTTCAACTCCCCGTAGCTGGAGTGAGTATCAAGTCGGAACTATGATGGAAATTGCTGAGTATCTATCCAATAGTCTCCAAGAAGCTCAGGAACAACAAAAACGTAAGCAAGCAGAACAAGCCTTAAGGGAAAGTGAGCGCAAATTCCATGCTATCTTTAACCAGACCTTCCAGTTTATTGGGCTGATGTCACCAGATGGTGTCTTGCTCGAAGCCAATCAGAAAGCACTGGAGTTGGCTGGACTCCAAGCTGAGGAAGTAATTCATTGCCCCTTATGGGAGGCAGGCTGGTGGAAGATTTCACGGGCAACCCAAGCAGGATTGCAAAAAGCGATCGCTCAAGCAGCAGCGGGTCGTTTTGTCCGTTACGAAGCTAACTATTTTGGTCCTGAGGATACCTTTGCTATTATCGACTTCTCCATCAAACCTGTGCGGGATGAAAGTGGAAAAGTAGTGCTGCTGATTTCCGAAGGTAGGGATATTACTGAGCACAAGCAGGCTCTTGAGGAACTGCAACAGTTCAATAAACAACTAGAAACCAAAGTCCAGGAGCGGACAACTGATTTAATCGAGGCTAACCAACGACTACTGGCGGAAGTCGAAGAAAGACGGCGAACAGAACAGTCATTACATCTGACTCAAGATATGTTCCGCCAGCTAATAGAACATATCCAGCAAGTTTTCTGGTTGGTGAGCGCCGATTTCCAAGAATTCCTCTATGTTAGTCCTGCTGTTGAGAGAGTTCTGGGAAAAACTGCCCCTAGCCTTAATGAACCTCTGCAACCAGGTAGGGACATCCTGAGAAACTCCATATATCCAGAAGATCAAGAGCGAGTCCAAGCAAGTTTGAGGCAACTTTACCAGGGGGAGTATAGCCAAAAGTATCGCATTATTAGACCCGATGGGGAAGTGCGCCGGATTTACTTCCATGCTTTTGGTATTGCCAACGAGCAGGGGGAATTTTACCGCTTTGCTGGCATCTGTCAAGATATTACCGAACGTCAATTTGAGCCAATACCGCAGCCAAATCTGGCAATTCAGACTGAACAACCAACCAATATCTTCGATACTATCCTGCGTGCTTCTGTTGATCATATCTACCTTATGGATCGAGAAGGTAAGTATCTCTATGCCAACCCTGAGGGATTAAAAGCTTGGGTATGGGAGTTAGGGGATTTGGTCGGCAATACGGGACAAAAACTCGGTTTGGCGGCAGAAGAAAGAGAAAATTTTGAGCAGCAACGGCAAGAGGTATTGAAGACCGGAAAACCCATAAGTGGGGAAATTCAGTTGACCAGGGTAGATGGTCTTCGCCATTACCACTATCTCATCAGTCCAGTGCGGAACCAGGAAAATCAAGTCGAACAAGTAGTAATTATTAGCCGAGATATCACAGAGCACAAGCAGGCAGAAGACCAACTTAGGGCATCCTTGCAAGAGAAAGAAACCTTCCTCAAAGAGATGCACCATCGCACCAAAAACAGCTTACAAATAATTTGTGATCTCTTGCACCTGTACTCTCGCTCCTTGGGAGAGTCACAGATTCTCAAACTCTTTGAAGACAGCCAGAACCGAGTCAAGGCAATCTGGCAGATTCATGAACAGCTTTATCAAGAGGATAATTCGGCTCAGATTGACTTCCCAGAACATGTCACAACCCTAGTTAATCATATCTGTAGCTCCTACGGTGCTGAAAGTCGTGCTATTACCTGTAATGTTAACGCCGAGCCAGTTTTACTCACAGCTAAAACCGCTCTTCCTTGTAGCTTAATTATTAATGAACTTGTCTGCAATTCCTTGCAGTCTGCCTTTCCGGCTCAGCAAGGAGGTGAAATTGGTGTCAGCATTCAGAACAACCGGTCGCAAAATCAGCTAATTTTGACTGTAAGTGATAATGGTATAGGCATTCCCAAAGATTTCGACTGGTACAATTCCCATTCTGTTGGCTTGCAATTAGTGCGTAGCCTAACTAAACAACTAGAAGGTAGTATTGAACTCAACCTTAGCCAAGGCACTGAATTTCAGATCACTTTGTCAACTTCCTGATGAAAAGGAAGAAACTTTTGTGAAATATTTTTCCCTTATACCTTCAAATCCTCCTGCCTCCTGCCTCCTGCCTCCTGCCTCCTGCCTTGTTTCTTAGGAGCAATTAGCCATTAGCAATTAGCCATTAGCCAGAGTGTTTCTTAAAAGTTAAACTTTATCCCTGACCCATTTCCGAAAAGCTCTTAAAGCAGCACTTGAACCTTCTGTCAAACTCATTTGAACAAACTGAGAAACTCCTTCAACAATGGGAAAATTGGGAAAAGTAGGACTCAAGGAAGACTCAACATACTCACCTGCTTGCAGTACATTAATTGTTAAACTTCCCTTAGAAAACTGCCATAACTCAGGTACTCCCAAAGCTTCATAGGCACTCAGTTGTGTGTTAGAGGTAACATCAATTTCAATGGCTAGATCCGGAGGTGGATCTACAGTTAAATCTAATCTCCTTTTGCCAATCATTAAACGATAATTTTGAATATAAAAACAATTATCTGGTTCGATTCCTGCTGCCATATCCCGGCGCTTGAAAGTAGTTGAGCCGTAACATTCCCGCTCAATCTCTAACTCTTCCAGCAAAATTTTCACCATGTCACCAATAATTTCTTTATCAAACTCATGTTCTGGTAATGGCATTCTAATTTCTAATTTATTTTGAGAGTAAGCTACTCTATTTGCTCTTTTATCACCGAGTTCTTGCAGAATCTCCTCGAACTTTGACCAGTTGACATCAGTCAAAATAATCCTTTGTCCTGGAGGGATATTTAACTGTTGCAGCTGTAATGTTACCATTAATAATTACCCCTTTGGATTAATCTGCTTCTATTTTAAGACGATCGCCCCATCCCATACTAATATCAAGTTCGGTTGAATACTTACACTTCGGTGGCAATAAGGCAGGAGGCTCCGAGGCTCCGAGGCAGAAGGGAAGAAAGAAGGTTGCAACGTAGAAGGGAATTATAACTGTTTATCCGAACTTGATATAATACCAAATCCGGTTCTCACCAGCTGGGTAAATATAATTCAAAGTCCCCCAGAATTGGGAGATTTAGGGGGCAAATGAATATCTTGTCTCTTAACCGGATTTAGTCTGATTTTACAATTTAAGCTTTAAGCAATTGCAGTTAATTTCCCACAATGTTCATTAGCTGGCACTGCCTCCATCATCTTCTTGGGATTGGGTAGCTTCAGGTTATTCATCAATTCGATAAACTCTTGGCGATCGCGTCCTCGAAAGCGAGGATTCCAGCGATTTTCTTCTCCAATGGTAGAAACTGTATGTCCTTGGTAGTCATGTCCTGGATATACTAGGGTCTCATCAGGAAGACGAAACAACTTCTGTATCACTGAATCGTAGAGAATGCCAGCATCCCCACCTTGGAAATCTGTACGTCCACAACCTCGGATAAATAAGGCATCTCCAGTGAGGATACCCTCGCCATTAATTAGATAAGCCATTTGACATCCTCCCTGGCCTAAAGGCACAGGGATTCCCAAACCTCACGATTTAGGTTTCTGCTTCATAGCACCCGCCTTCCGAGATTTACTCTCTTGAGGTCTTACGGTCGCTCCACAGACTGACACGGCAAGCCCTGCCGCCAAAATGTTTAAGCTAGCGTTTAGGTCTCGGTCATGGTTAGTACCGCATTCAGGACATTCCCACTGGCGAATCTCCAGAGGCATCTTTTCTACAATATACCCACAGTTAGAACATCGTTTAGAGGATGGGAACCAACGGTCAATTTTGACCAGCTCCCTCCCGTACCACTCAGATTTATACTCTAATTGCCTCACCAATTCAGACCAACTTGCATCACTGATAGAATTAGCTAACCTATGGTTCTTAAGCATATTCTTCACCGCCAAGTCCTCAACTACAATCACTTGGTTGTCGCGTATCAGTTGAGTCGTCAACTTGTGAAGAAAATCAACTCTGGTATCCACTATTTGAGCATGTGCCCTAGCCACCTTCAACCGAGCTTTTTCACTATTGCAAGACCCTTTGACCTTGCGAGACAGACCTTTTTGTAGCCTTCTGAGTTTCTGATACTTAGTATGATATGTTTTGGGATTAACCACCTTGTCACCATCACTCGTGGCAATCAGGCTAGTTATACCCAAATCAATTCCTACATTTTTGGTTTTGAAAGGAAGTGGTTGAATTTCCACATCAACCAACAAGGATATGTACCAACGACCAGATGGGGTTAGGCTTACAGTGAGAGTAGATGGCTCAACTCCATTAGGCAGTCTCCTCGACCAGCGAATTGGCAACGGCTGAGTGCATTTTGCTAGGTAGACATTTCCGTCCTTATACCGAAATGCAGATTTGGTAAACTCTGCACTACCCCCATTTCGTTTCTTTTTGAAGTTAGGATATTTCCCCCGTCCAGCAAAAAAGTTACTAAACGCTTGTTGTAAGTGTCTGAGTCCTTGTTGAAGTGGAACACAACTAACTTCATTCAAAAAGGCTAATTCTGGCTGTTTTTTCCAATGTGTTAGCATCGTCGAAGTCTGTTTGTACCCAATTCGCTCTTGTCTTTCGTACCAGCCTTGTGTTCTAGCCGCAAGTGCGCGATTGTAAACTAGTCGGGTAGAACCAAGAGTTTTTCGGAGCAATTGTTCTTGCTTCGGAGTTGGGTAGAAACGATACTTAAATGCTTTCTTAGTCATACTCACATCCTAACACATTAAATGTAAAGCCGTCCTAGAAGGACGGGGTTTCAGACCCATTTTTTCTGATGACTGTTAGTATGGCCTGGGGTAGCG
>JAAHHL010000038.1 GCA_010672185.1 Caldora sp. SIO3E6
TGTATGTAGCTCTAAGTATACCGATCCAAATGCTTTGCCCAACCCACCCAGCCCAATTTTTACTAAGCATTGCTATTTTCCTCGCCTCCTTAAGTCTACCAACCACTGCCAAAGCCTTTAATCCAGTCCACTTGGAACAATTGCGGCAAACAGGAGTTTGTGTTGGATGTGATCTTAGTGGAGCCGAATTGACCAATGCACTTTTGAGCAATACAGATTTAAGAGAAGCCAACCTCTCTGGTGCCAACCTCACTAATGCTGACTTGAGGAGAGCTGAACTTACCAATGCCAATTTAGCTGGTGCTAGCTTAATTTACGCTAACCTGACTGATGCTAACCTTAAGGGTTCTAATCTTACTGTTGCTACTTTAGTTGGTGCTAATCTTACTGGAACTAACCTGGTAGGTGCAGGAATGAGTTTAGCCAAGCTAGGGAATGCTAATCTTATTGGTACGAATTTAAGACAGGCTGATCTCACCGATGCTGATTTGAGTAACGCTAATCTCAACTTAGTTAATTTGACTGGGGCTAATTTGAGTAATGCTGATTTAACTAATGCCTTACTGATCAATGTTAATTTAAGTGATGCTATCCTCTCGAACGGGACTTTACTGCCCTAGTGCAAGAAGGCAGGGGACAGGAGGCAGAAAAGGATAAAGCTTGTCGTGGCGTGACACACCTAAAAATGTAGGTTGGGTGGAACGAAGTGAAACCCAACGCAGCACGCTCCCTTGTTGGGTTACGCTATCGCTACACCCAACCTACTTATTCCCTCATTTTAGCTGTGTCGCGCCACTAGTTCTTCTGCTAAGACAGGATTAAGGTCAAACCAGCGATCGCCTTCATATTGATACTCAAAGACGAATAAGCTCCTAACTAGAGTTTGATAGTCTTTCAGTCCTAAGATATTTTTTTGTTCTGCAAACTTGTTCAATAACTCCCACTCATCATCAGAAATGGATCGAATCAACTCATTACGGTACTGTTTAATCACTCTTTCCAGACAAGTTCGTGATAAAGGTGGATCTTCCTGTTGAAGACAACGATATAGCAGTATCAATAAGTTGCGTATATTACCACCACTAATTGTACACAACCGATCTAGAGTTTCAAGACTCTCAAAAATTTCTGTAATCAGATTAAGCCGTTCATCTAGGGGAATATGAGGAAATGCCCTTGCTAAAACCATCTGTCGCATAAGTTCTATACCTTCATGACACTCGGTGCCATCTTTAAGTTTTATTGGAACCATCGATAAAATTTCGGGAGCAACTCCAAAGTAATTTCTCAGCTTTCCAAATTCGTTTGAAAAAGTTAACACTACGGGAATAGTATAAATCACATGGCAGGATAGTTTTTTTAATACTATATCAATAAAAAAATTTTCTATTTCAGTAATTTTTTGTGTTTCCAAATTGTTATCTAATCTGTTAAAATCATCGAGGATTATGACCAAACCCTCCTTTCCCATTTGCTTTAGTTTTTCTATGAAATTTGGTATTAAATTAATATTAATAAATTCCAAAATATCATTGCCGTAAAATGCTGTATTACTACTATCAATATTTATCAGTTTATACTGCTCCAGTAGCTGATTACGAATATTGCTAAAAATGCTGAATGTTTCGACATTTGCTACATTAATTTCTTGATTCAAAGCCAAGTAAATTGTATAAAATCCTTCTTCTTCCAATTCTGCCTTAAGCTTCGACAATTCTGTGGTTTTGCCGCAGCCAATATGACCTGTAAAAAGTTGACAGGTTGGTTCATCTGGTGAAAGATAAGTAATCGTCCGAAGCAAACTCTTACGTTGGTTGCCACGCACCGGAGAAAAATCTATATAGTATCTCTGCTTTTCAGGGTTACCTGCATCCATTATTTTCGCAGGACTCGAAGCGATGAAAAATCTCCTAAGATCTAGCTCTGGCAACTTGAATCTTGCTCGATAGGTTTCAATTTCCTCCAGCTTTTCTTTAACTAACCCATTGTCAGGTTGAATGACCAATATTGGTGCAAACTGTTCCTTTGCTAGTTCAAACTTTCGTTGCTCCATTAACTCTAAACCGTAGCTTTGCAGGGATTGCACGTAGTCTTCCTGAACACGACTCGAATTAACCATGTAAGCTCGTTTGTAAAGCTCCACTGCTTTACCAAAAGCTTGTATCTCCAAATATCTCTCAGCCAGATTAAAAAGAGCATTGAAGTGATTTGGATTCATTGACAAAGCTTCCTCGTAAAGTGGAATTGCATTGTTTAGCAACTCGTAGCCTTCCAAATCAGTTGCATATTGGTACAGTTTCTGAGCTTTTGGTTTAAGCTTTTCCAATTCCCAAATTTCTCTTTTTAGAGGATGTTGCTTGACCAACCAACGATGTACCAAATCAATCTTTACCTGATAGGCACGAGTAGTATCTGAGAGCAAATCTGAAGTGTCTGCTACATCCAAAAAATCCCACTCAACCAGTCGCCTCCCTGCCTGTACTAATGAGTCAGTTTGAACAACTCCATACTCTCTGAGAATTGCCAAAGGGTCTTCAATAAACGGATAATCCCTTAAATCAGCTCTTTTTTGAGCCTCTGCCACTGCTGAAAATATTACCCTTTCTGGGATTGGCAAACCATCTCGAAACCAAGCTAATCCTGCCTCACCAATTTCAATTGCCTCATCTACAACTCCTTCAACATCCTCAGGAATAACCTGCTGCTTCTGTTCGGTTCTGGCTTGTGCAAAAACTGCATAACAGAGCAATTGAGTAAAATAGGGATGTCCTTGGGACAAGGCAACAATTGCTTCAATGGCATCCTGAGTATACTCTAAAGCATCTTTAGCCGGATCAATAATCAATTTTTCCGTATCTTCCCGACTAAGTAAGCCAATTCTCTGGGTTGGTGCCCCTTTAAACAAACTCAGCAGTTTTGGCAGATCATCCGGCTGTCGCCCGATTACTGGGATGATAAATAGTTTCTTATGTTGAGTTAATAGAGATTGTAAATAAGGAAAAAAGGCTTCAACTGAAGAGGTTGGCTCATAGCTATTCAAGACATCGAACTCATCCAGCATCAGTACTATGTTCTTCTGCTCCAAAAGCCGATAAATTTCAGGCAAAAAATTCTGGGAGAAGAGACTTGGTTCTGTGGCGAAATCTGACTCCCTGGGTAGTTGAGCGGAATCCAACTTGAGCTTCAGGTGCTTGATTATTGCTTCAGCCAGCAGATGTAATACCTTGCTAAGGGCTAATTTACCTTTGTTTTGTAGATCAAAGGGAATAAAGACAAATTGCTCTGAGGCAACAAAATTGGGAATCTGTAGAAGAACCGATGATTTGCCAATGCGTCTTTGACCATGCAATAGAATAACTTGTTCACCCTGTTGTAAATTATCCTCAACAAATTGGAACAACTTGCTTCTGCCAAAGAAAGCTCTAGGATCTGCGATCGCTGAACCCACAATATAAGGATTTCTTCGTACTGTTGCTGAAGTCATATCATAGGAATGGAGAATTGAGAATTGAGAATTGAGAATTGAGAATTGAGAATTGGGAATTGGTATTAACTGAAAGTGAAATCCTTGCCCCACCGGTCGTTTAAACGACCGGCTAATAGCTCAAGTCATCTAAAGATGACTGAATCTTCCCAAAAATCTTCAGTCCACTTGAGTGGACTTTCGCTATTAGCCGGTGAACTTGAGGATACTGTTGGCGACTTAAGAGGGGGTCTTACCCCTCACGTAGTTCAATTGCTGAATAGACAAGACTTTTTGCGTTTTGTCCGTTATCCTTTAACCTAACCCCCCAACCCCCTTCCCTTGAAGGGAAGGGGGAGCCGGAAAGCCCCTCTCCTCTTAGGGGAGGGGTTTGGGGAGGGGTCAGACCCTACACCAATTCGCCAACAGTATCCTTGAGTTCTGGGTGGGCGTGGAAACTAAGGGTTAAGCTATCTCTAGCTTAAGTTGACACCAATGTTAAGTGCGACAATCTAGACCATTTGACCCGAATATTCCTTTTCATACCCGCCTAATGCCATCCCCAGGTTATCGTTTGGGCGGGTTTTGTACTAAGATTGTCACCAAATGCGTTAATCGTGACCCTAAACCCGCCCCTACAGCAATTAATATTATTCCTTTCGGGAGAGCAGCTATAACCATCCTAACCACTCCAAAATAGGCGGCACTTTATCTTTATGTTCCCATATCCAACGAATGGCGGTTCTAATGTTTTCTGCTTGCCTATGACTCATCAAGTTGAGAAATCCTCGCTGCCGCTGTTGTAGTTCGGTTTCTGTACTGTTTTGAATCTTTTTAACTACCCACCACCCCATCAGTGAAGAAGCAAAGGAGTAAGTAGTTTTTCCTGCTTCCTCTTCTCGTTTGATAATCCCTCTGTTCTCTAGGGCATTTATTTCTAGCTCTTTTTGGCTAAAAATATTCTCAATGCCTCTCAGAGAATAGCGTTGGTTAGCTAAACGACCTTCTAGACTACACAAAGCAATAAGCATAAGTAAAGTCTGCTCTAATTCATTGCACAGTTCCCAGGTAGCCTGAAAAAAATGCTCAGTTGCACTTTGAAACTCTCTGGCAAATGTACGGGGTTCAGGTATCCTGTTCGCTCGCAATTCTTGGTAGAGAAGATAACCTGCATTCTGGAGTAAGGCAGGATTGCCATCAGCAATTTCCCTAATTTTATTCTGTAGATCTGGTGTCCTAGGCAGATCTACTAGTAGTTTAACAACTTCACTATCAGTAAATGGCTGGAGTGCTCGAAATAGATAATGGTTATACCAAGGAGATTGATCTGGTGTGAGTTGAGGCCCCAATTCATTCAGCCTTCGAGAGGATGCCACAATCATTGAGAGATATTTGCTTTCTTGCTCAGAATTGGCCAGATTGCGACATTCATATAAAAAAGCCTCAATATCCGCTGCCTTGTAGCTATTGTTGGTACGCAAAGCCGCATCATAATCATCGACAAGCAAGACTAGAAATTTGTTGTCTTCTCCCAGCTGACGCAATATTGGCACGAGATCACTTGATACTACCCTGTCTTTACCAAGCAATTGGTCAATCTCAGTTTGTAGTGTTGCATTACCCTCCAGCTTGTCTTTGATCAGGCTCAAGATTTTCCGCCAGAAACTATAAGCACTAAAAGGTTGAATACTGAGACAATCGAGAAGTACAATTACTGCTGCTTTTGGATCTTGATCTTGTCGCTGCCAGACTTCAGGGTAAGTCAATAGTCTTAAGAAGGAAGTCTTACCAATTCCTGGTCCACCCCAGACAGCAAGATTGCTACGGCTACAGATTTGATCGAATGCTGTTGCAATCTGAGTTTCTCTTCCCACAAAGCGTTCTGGGGGCACCGGTTGTCCAACGGTAAAGGGGTTTGGCATCGTGGATTCTGGACTAGATAGCTGTTTTCTGGTTGACACTCCGCTGGCTAAGGTCAGGTAGTCGCCTACCTGCCTCGCCTACAAAACCGGACGTGAGACTTTCACCTCATCCGGCTCCTCAATGACTTGGGTAACTGTCAATACTACCCCCCAACCGAACCATCTTCGGTTGTTTTTAGATCGTGACAATGTTTGTGTAAAAGCTGGAGATTATTGTATTCATCCTTGCCACCTTTTGAGCGGGGGATGCTATGGTCGATTTCCCATGTATCTCCATCTCTGAAAAATAATCCGCAGTGGTTACACTTGCCCTTTTGTCTCTTCAATAGAGTTGCCTCTCTTGTGGAGATTTCTAAGTGTTTTCCCATTCTTGTACTCCAGTAAACCAGGTTTCCGTCGTATGGTGACGAAGAGCCTTTAACTTTCACATGACGGACTACTGGAGTCTCGCTATGTGTTCTTAACCGCATTAGGTTTTCACCTATTGCACTGGTTGCGAATACCCAGTTATTACCGCCAATGGTTTTCCAGTATCTCTTGATAATCCACTGGATAGATTTTTGTGGATGGCGGCGTTTTGCCCAAGCCTTAAGCTTTTGATACATTAGATGGTCTTGCTCTTCGTAAGCACCGTTACTCACGACAGTTGAGTAGTAGTTTGCCCACCCTCGAATGATTGGATTTAGTTTTCCAATTAGCGCTCGTTGGGTTGCTGTCCTGTGGGCGTAGATGATATTAGCTACTTGGTCGTAATGCATCTTTTGTTTTTCTTGGCTTGGGGTGATGATTGTCTTAAAACCCAGTAATTTGCCATTATTCTTTCCGGAGTGGTATTTTCCCACACGGAATTGCCTTATATTGAACCCAAGGAAGTTGAAGCCTGGGGTTTCCCCCTCGAACTCCTCAAGGGTATGGGCTAGGCAAGTTTTACTAGGCTTTAGTTCCAAACCCATGCCTTTTAACCATTCAGAGATTATCTCTTTGCATCTAGTGACAACGGTTATGTCTTCGTGGAGAATTACAAAGTCATCGGCATACCGAACAAAGTTGGGGGCTGTAAATAGTCCAGCATATTTCCCGTTTTTGTACACCTTCCTTGTGGGAAAGGCTTGTGTTATCCGGTTTTCCATCCCGTGAAGGGCAATATTTGCAAGTAGCGGCGAAATCACACCGCCCTGCGGTGTACCCTCAGATGTGGGAAACAACTGCTTGTTGTCCATCACTCCCGCTTTTAACCAGGCTCGAACTTGTCGGCGGATGGTGGGGAATGTATTCAATTTGTTGAGCAGCGCTTCATGGTCGATGCGGTCGAAGCATTTGGCAATGTCGGCATCAAGCACGTATTTGGCTTTCTGACTAATTACCGTGAATATTTGCTCAATCGCGTCATGGCACGAGCGTCCTGGGCGGAACCCATAGCTGTTAGGTTCAAATCGCGCTTCCCATTCTGGTTCTAATGCCAGTTTGACAAGCGCTTGCAAGGCTCGGTCTTTCATTGTCGGGATGCCCAGCGGTCGCTTCTCCTCCGTCCCCGGCTTGGGAATCCATACTCGCCTGGTTGGAGCGACTTTTGAGCTTAATTTGAGATTGGCAACTAGAGTGAGACGTTGCTTTGGGGTCAAGCTTTTGAGCCCATCCACACCTGCCGTCTTCTTACCCCTGTTGTCTTGTGTCACCCGCCTGACCGCTAAACACCTTGCTGACCAGGACTTCATCAACGTCTTTTGGAGTCTACGAACTGCTTTTACATCGCCACGCTGAGAGGCTCGATAAATTCGCTTTTGGAGCTTAAAGACACGACGTTCCAGCTTGCGCCAGTTGATGTGCCTCCATTCCACCATCGGTTGTAACCCTGTATTAGACATTTGTACTCACTACTTGCAACTTTATCTTCCAAATCACCGTGAGTCTGTCTGCATATCCCTGTCATTACAACAAGGCATTCGCTTCTGACTCTATCCCACCTGCTCGTAGCATTCGGTTAGCACCTGCTACAGGAATCGACCTTCCTGAGAGCATACGAGAGGTTACTTCGTTCCTGATAGCCATTGATTGAACCTTTAGAGTTGATGCTGTCCACCGGGATTATTGGGAGTGCTGCTGACATGCACGGACTTGTCAGCCCCTAATCCATAGCCTTTTGGCTCCAGCGCCTAAAGCCTTATTTCGCTGGTTCGCTTTCACGATGGTTCTGGCGCATCTTCGCTGAATGCTACTCATGGGTTCTTGCTAAAGGGATTGCCGACTTAGGCTGTCAGCTACCTTCTCTCGCCCCGCTTTACCAGTTTGATAGCTAGTCTTCCTAGTAGGGGTCGTGCTTTCACCACTGCACCTGTGGGGAGGGATTTGTCTTTCTGTGATTGGCCAGGAGACTCACCCTCATGGCTATCAAGTTGTCAAGGTTCTGTTGGGATTGCTCCTTTCTTTTCCTTGCCTCTCATCCTTGAGTATTGCTACTCATTTCGAGAGAACGAATCGCAGCCGTGCTAAAGCAGCGGGGATTCTAAGTTCATCGTAGCGACTTGCTCTACCAGGGTTGCCCCAAGTAGAGTAGAGGTTGCTACTCCCTTAGCGTTACTTCCGGTCTGCCCGACCGTAGATTTTGCTTTTTGCAAAATATTGATTGCCGCGTTGGTATCCCTGTGTAGTTTGCAGCCACACTGACAGACATGAGTCCTAGTGCTGAGAGACTTTTTGGCTACTCGCTTACACTGGCTACATTTTTGAGATGTGTACTGTGGTGGGACAGCAACAGCTAGTTTTCCAAACTTGCCAGCAAAATACTCTATCCACTCCCTAAACTGATACCAACTAGCGTCAGCAATCGACTTGGCTAGACAATGGTTCTTGAGCATATTGCTAACCCTTAAGTCTTCATAGGCTACTAAGTCGTTAGACTTGCATACGTTACGCGCTAAGCTCTTAGCGTGTTCATTCCGTTGCCTACTTACTCTTAAGTGTTTCCGAGAATATTTAGCTCTTGCCTTGCGGCGTCCAGTCGAACCTTTCTTCTTTTTGTAAATCTGTCGTTGAACTTTCTTGATACTTTCCTCAGCTTTCCTGAGAAATTTAGGATTAGGCTCTTGATAGCCGTTAGAATCGGTGTAGAAAGATTCTAGACCAACGTCTAAACCAATTTCATGTCCTGTTTTGGGTTGAATATCAACACATTCAACATCAACACAGAACTGGCAGTAATACCCATCAGCTCTACGTACTAGTCTGACTCGCTTGATAGTTTTGACAGGATAGGTATGAATGTCCCACTTGCCTAGTAGCTTCAGCTCACCAATACCTTTTTTATCAGTAATAGTGATACGCCGCTTAGTTTGGTGAAGCTTCCAACCAGTGGTTTTGTACTCTACTGAACGGTTATCCTTTTGAAATCTGGGATATCCCTTTTTTCCTGCTTTGTTGGACTTGCAATTATCGTAAAACCTAGAGATGGCAAACCACGTCCGTTCAGCAGACGACTGACAAGCCATTGAGTTTAAGTCCTTGACAAAGTTGAATTGGTTGCGTAGTTCTGTGGAGTATTTGTTCAAGTCAAAACGCTTGATTTTGGCTTCTTTTGGTGCATCCATCCAGTAACGTAAACACTTGTTACGGATGAACTGAACCGTCCTAATTGCTTCGTCAATAGCTCGGTATTGAGCTTGTTTTGCTTTGACTTTGTACTCTAGAACTATCATTGAACCGACCTCTATCAATGCTCTTATTATACTATACTATATGTGTACCCAATTGACAGGACATTTTTATGAAAACTGAAAAAATTTTTATCAGGGTCACCAAATATGAAAAATTGCAGCTTGCTCAAGAAGCTGCAAAACGTGGTATGACTTTATCTGAACTAATTAGGAGTTTTATCGCTAAATTGCCTGAACCGAAAAGTGACGGCGCTTAAAAGCGCTACCTTGCCTTCATCCTTGCTCTTGCATAGACAAGGTTTTCGGCTGCGTCAATAATAACCAAAGTTATACCTTTATGCTATCTACATTGTGGGAGTTAGTGCGATCGCATCCCTCAATCAAGTCCTGAGACACCGTGGGATAGGCTAAACTAATACATAGAGTTCCTAGATTCTAACGGAACACGGGATAAAAAATAAGGAACCAGTTATGCTCAGTGGTATCAAACAGCGAGGAATTGTTGGCAAAGACGGCAAAATTGAGATTCAAACGCCAGATCTACCAGAAGGAACCGTCGTTGAAATCATTGTCTTAATTGAACAAGATACGAATAAGTCGGATCCCAGCTACCAAGTTCCACAAGATACAACAGAGTATTTGCTATCTACCGAAGCTAATCGTCGTCACTTGATGAGTGCGATTGAACATGTAGAAACAAAGCATAATCTGGTCAGTTTTACTCCTGAGGAATGGGATGAAGAATATAACATTCACTTAAGTTACAATCTCGCCAATTCCCCATTCCCCATTCCCAAAAACGAAAATACGATTACCCAATAACAAACGCTATATATCACTTCAATCCAAATCAACTATTCGGAATCGCTTGAGCCAAAGTCCAATCTGGTCTTAAATTTTTCGCTTTCCGTAGATAAGAATGGTGAATTTTCACTTGTGAGGTTGGCATATTGATCTGGAGCAAGCACCGAATACAATGGTTTAAGCTACCCTCTACATGCATTTGTTGGACATCCAGCAAAGCTACATGATTCCAGTTAGGACGCTTTCGTGCGATCGCAGCAGGAAAGACAGCATCCAAATCAGGGGTGGTGGTGAATATAACACTAATAATATTTTTATGGTCGATCTGATTGTAAGCTTCTAGTTCATCAAGCAGTTCCGTTACTGCTTCCCTGATTGCCTCTTCTGTGTTTTCTGAGGCAGTTATTGCCCCACGAATTGCTTGCACTCGCCACTCCACGATAAAATCCTCCAGTTTACCCTTTTTTGTTATGGTCGATATAGCCACAGAGGCTGACCACTTGTAGACAGTTCAAACTCTACCCAATCTATGCCAGCTAAAAGTCCTGAATTCGTTTGGTTTCCGTTACCAGGCAGTATGCGACTCCAGAAGGATTTGGGTTCTTCGATAGTGAAACATTCAGTTTTGTCTGGGTCTAGATCCACTAATTCTGCGGCCCAGCGACGAGCATCATCCTCACTTCCTAGTCGGTCAACTATACCCAACTCCTTGGCTTGCTGACCAGTAAAGATGCGACCATCAGCAAAGGATTTTACCGTTTCTACTGCCAATTGACGACCATCAGCAACTGTTTGCACAAACTGCTGATAACTAGTATCGATCAGCTCTTGAAGAATATTTTTTTCCGGCTCCGTTAATTCCCGGTCAAAAGCCAGAATATCTTTATAGGGACCAGACTTAATCACTTTGAAGGAAACACCGACTTTGTCTAACAGGCGCTCCAAATTATTGCCCCGCAGAATCACCCCAATGCTGCCGGTGATTGTACCAGGGTTCGCCACGATATGTTCTGCTCCCATACCGATGTAAACCCCTCCAGATGCGGAGATATTACCAAAGCTAGCAACAATTTTGACCTTCTCTCGCAGGCGCATCAAGGCACTGTAGATTTCTTGAGAGTCACCAACAGTACCACCAGGGCTGTCAATCCGCAAGAGTAAGGCGGGAAACTTTTTTTCTTCAATCGTTTTTAGGGCTTCCAGAATCCTTTTACGGGCAGCACCGGCGATCACACCAGTAACTTCAATACGAGCTATTTGTTTACGAGACTTGGGCTTAAAAGGCCAGACCATGAGCGATTCACGAATTTTTCTATGAGCCCACGGATTTGATGGGCAATTCTTTTTATGTTACCAGAAATTTACGTTGGAATTGAGAATTGAGAATTGAGAATTGGGAATTGGGAATTGGGAATTGGGAATTGGGAATTGGGAATTGGGAATTGGGAATTGGGAATTGTGGGTCGCTAGGAGATTGACTATCTTTTAAACAGGAGGAACAATTGCAACTACTTTGTACTTCTGTTGTACTCTTTGTGTGGATAACTTAATGACTAATAATCAATGACTAAGATAAAATTTAGTACAATTTATGTAAAGAATCATAAAGAATTGTTCTTGTAAATTCAGAATCTAATGCACCTGAAGAAAATCATCCCTGAAGCGCCTTGGTTGTCCTCATTGCTAATTGCTCCCTTTTTCTTGTGGGGAACTGCAATGGTGGCGATGAAAGGTGTAATCCCCAACACCACCCCTCTGTTTATGGCAGGAGTACGTCTGCTGCCAGCGGGAGTTGTATTATTGCTGGTGGCAACAGTAATGGGACGTTCCCAGCCAAAAGGTTGGTTAGCATGGCTGTGGATTAGTTTGTTTGCTTTGGTTGATGGGGCTCTATTCCAAGGATTTTTAGCAGAAGGGTTGGTGAAAACTGGTGCAGGTTTGGGTTCGGTAATGATTGACTCTCAACCCCTAACGGTAGCACTGCTTTCAGCGTTACTGTTTGGTGAAATTATTGGTCTGTGGGGTTGGTTAGGACTGGGAATTGGTATTTTAGGAATCAGCCTGATTGGTTTGCCAGATGAGCTGATTCTCAGTTTCTTTCAGGGTGATTTCCTTGCCTGGGAATTTAACTGGCAACAGTTTTTACAGAGTGGAGAACTGTTGATGCTGTTGGCATCCTTGTCAATGGCAGTGGGAACAGTGATGATTCGGTTCGTAACCCGATACGCCGATCCTGTCATCGCCACAGGCTGGCATATGATTTTGGGTGGCTTGCCCTTGTTTGCCCTCTCCGGTATCTGGGAAAATCAACAGTGGGTACATATTGAACTATCCGGTTGGATGGCGCTGGCTTACTCCACAATTTTTGGTAGTGCGATCGCTTATGGTCTATTCTTCTACTTTGCTTCCACTCGGAACCTCACTAGTTTAAGTGCCCTGACATTCCTCACCCCAGTATTTGCTCTGCTATTTGGTAACTTATTACTCTCAGAAGTCCTCTCTCCTCTACAGTGGATTGGTGTCTGTATGACTTTGGTGAGCATTTATCTAATTAATCAGCGCGAGCAAATCACCAATAAGTTAAAATCAATCAAGAAGGGAACAGGGAAAACGTCCGAGGTTCCTAATGAAGCTACTGTCTAACGGGTGAACGAAATTTTGGGTGGGATTTCTTGAGCGTTGTATCCAAAAATTATCAGTTCTCTCTTCTTCCTCCGCTCCTCCGCTCCTCCGCTCCTCCGCTCCCCACCCTTTTTTTAGCTCACCCCTGTCTAACTTACAATAGGCTCACCGGACGCTAGGACACGGAGAAATTAATTTTTATTGGTTGAGGTGAATTTTTTTCCTGGGAATTTCCTTGGAGTATTCTGACTTGGGGCTTTATACTCCCTTCCTCATCAGTCAATGCAGTATAGGATTGAGCTAAGTTAGAGTGAGATTTCCATTATAAACACGTAAATCACCGGCTAAACTTGATCAGTCTCCGGTTCTTCTATGATCAGCCATCGCTCTACCTTAATTTTTGCTACCTGTATTACTTGCTTAGGTTCAATTCTGGGTGAGTACCATAACTCTCGACTAAACTCAGCAATTGCCTACTCTTCGATTGTATCCCCCCTACAAGTAGCTCAAGGGGAACTTGAGCCAGAGCAACTACCCCTTAAAAAAGGTAGCCAGGGAGAACTAGTCATCGCATTGCAAGAAAAGCTAAAGCAGTTAGGCTATTACAATGGCTCAACTGATGGTAGCTATTCAGAAGCTACAGAGCTTGCTATTATAGAATTTCAGAAATCTGTGGGTCTGGAAGCTGATGGTATAGTGGGCTCAACGACCTGGAATAAACTGCAACAACTTGCAGCTGAACAGCCTGAATCAGCAGAGGTTGCTACTCCCCAACCTGATGGAAGCAAAGCTAGTAGTAATAATAGGAAGCTGCTGTTGTTGCTCTTAAGTATCCTCTTACTTCTGGGAACAATGGGTGGAGGATTCTTCTTGCTCAGTTGGCTGACTAAACCAAAAAAATCTTCACAGCCACAATTTCCTTTGGATGAAGATGAATATCTGAACACGAACAATTCTGAGTCAATCTGGGTAGAAGTCAACACCAGTACATTAGAGGAAACTGAAGGGTTCGAGCATACTGAGACATCTAACCTACCAACTGGAATAATTGACCAAACCGAAGAGCTTGACCATACCGAGGCTCTTGACCATACCGAGACATCAAACTTACCAACTGGAACAATCGACCAAACCGAAGAGCTTGACCATACTGAGGCTCTTGACCATACCGAGACATCTAACTTACCAACCGGAACAATCGACCAAACCGAAGAGCTTGACCATACCAAGACATCTAACTTACCAACCGGAACCATTGACCAAACCGAAGAGCTTGACCATACCAAGACATCTAACTTACCAACCGGAACCATTAACCGAACAAACCAAGAATATCATAACAATGGCTACAACGCTTCTTCTGTAGCTGCTTCACTGCCAAACTCTTCCAATTCACATCACAGCCACTCCAGTAGCAACTCCCACTATTCCTCCCCAGACAGCAGCAATTTACCAACTCCAGTAAAACCTCAGGCAGCAGAGGATAACTTACCTTTAGAAACCACCACTCGCCTTGCCAAAATTAATATTGTTGATGAATTAATCAAAGACTTACAGCAACCCAATCCACAAAAACGGCGTAAAGCCATTTGGGAACTTGCTCGACAGGGAGATTCCAGAGCCATCAAGCCTCTAGTAGACTTGATGATGGTTTCCGATTCACAGCAACGGAGCTTAATTTTGGAGGCTCTATCCCAAATTGGTAACAAGACTCTCAAACCCCTCAACCGAGCTCTAGCTCTCTCTTTACAGGATGATAATGCTCAGGTGAGGAAAAATGCAATTCGGGACTTGACGCGAATTTATGAAGTAGTAGCGCAAATGAGTCAAATGTTGTGTCATGCTGCTGACGATCCTGATCCTGAAGTGAAGGAAACAGCACAATGGGCTATCAATCAATTAAGTCGCATTCGCACTCCATCAACATTCGACAATTTACCCCCTTCTGGAGATTCATCAAAAAAGAAGTAGGGTTTGCTGCAATTTGTCTGACAAGGGGGGGAGCGGAGGAGCGGAGGAGCGGAGGAGCGGAGGAGCGGAGGAGCGGAGGAGCGGAGGAGCTGGGGAAGAAGAGAGAACTGATAATTTTTGGATACAGCAGTTTGCTCTGCTATGGGGTACATTGTTGATCCCCCTAAATCCCCCTTAGCAAGGGGGACTTTTATCTGCTGTACTTTGTTACAGCGCAAAGCGCTGTAAGTACCTAGGCAAAATTAATTGGATATTCGCTTCTTGCCCTGCAAGGCTTACAGGCAAAATTATATACAGTTAATTTTGCACGACTACTTACAACGCTCAAGAAATCCCACCCAAAATTTCGTTCACCCGACAAGGGGAACAAGGGGGACAAGGGAGATATTGACACTCAGCAATTCCCAATTCCCAATTCCCAATTCCCAATTCCCAATTCCCAATTCCCAATTCCCAATTCCCAATTCCCAATTCCCAATTCCCAAACAAAATATACCTATCGTAGGGTGTTTTAGCGCAGCGTAACACAGCATGTTGTGGGTAATATCATTTTTACCCAATCGCCTAAGGAGTTACTGGAGTAATGAAAATCAATCGAGTTTTGCTCGCTGGTGGAACCCACGGGAATGAGCTCACAGGAGCTTTTCTGATTAAAAAATTTGAGCGATTTCCTCAATTAATTCCTAGATATAGCTTTAAAATTCAGACTCTACTGAGTAATCCCAAGGCATTTGCAGCAGGTGTTAGGTATATCGATCAAGATTTGAATCGTAGTTTTGGGCAAGGCTTTTCTGGAGAAGGGGACTTGATTGCTTATGAAGAGTTACGTGCTCAAGAAATCCAACAGCTATTTGGCACACAGGGTAAAACCCCTGCTGACTTTATTATAGATTTACATAGCACAACAGCCAATATGGGCTTAACCCTGATTATTGATACAGAAGATACTTTCACTCTTCAACTAGTAGCTTATTTGAGTTTAGTCCATCCCTCAATTAAAGTGTACGATTCTGGCAATTCAGGTCGAAGTCAAGATTCTTTGAGGTCACTAAGTAGATTTGGTTTAGCGATTGAGGTCGGTCCGATTGCTCAAGGTGTTTTAGCTGCAGAATTTTTCCTACAAACTGAAGCTTTGATCTTCTCTATTTTAGATTATCTAGAAAAAGTTAACCATGGGGAAGTGCCATCATTGGAGCAGCAACTCACTACCTATCGCTATGTCAAGGCAATCGATTATCCCAGAAATACGTCTGGTGAAATTCAAGCAATGATTCACCCTCAACTTCAGTTTAAAGACTATCAGCCTCTGTCTCCTGGTAATCCCCTGTTTTTGTCATTTGACGGAAATATCATCAACTATGAAGAGCCTTCGACGGTCTATCCCCTTTTCATTAACGAAGCAGCTTATTATGAAAAGGGAATTGCTATGTGCTTCACTGACAAACAACAGGTACAAGTTAGTTCTTAAGTTCATCAACTATATTCTTAAGAAGAGATAAATGCCAAGTACACTCCCCTGAGGCTATTTTCTTTGATTAGGACTAAAGTCCCAGATACAGTCAGGTCTTTCGCCTCATGTTATTTCCATATTGCCGTTTGTAGGATTGAAGCATAGAAAACAAATTCACAGCAACGACAAACACTTCCATGAAATCTAAATTCCTGACTTTACTAGCTGGTGTCGCCGCAGTTACCTTAATTACAGCTCCTCTGGTAGTTAATGCTCAACGCTCTAATCTCTTAGCTCAAAGACCACACCCAGCTTTATCCAACTTAGACCTTACTTCTGAACAACAAACCCAGTTGGAGCAAATCCGGAACAATGCTGACTCACAAATAGCAGGCATCTTGAATCCTGCGCAACAGCAGCAGTTTCAATCCATCCAAGCACAACGTGAGCAGCTCAAAGAAGCAATGAAGGCGATGAATCTTACCTCGGAGCAGAAGGAGCAAATGCGCTCTATCAAACAGTCAGCCAAACAACAGATGGCTGGCGTACTCACAGACGAACAACGCCAACAGCTACGTCAGGAACGCCAGAATGCTGATGGTTCTGGAAGGAAAGGACCTCGTGGATTCGGGGGCCCGGAAGCTCTCCTTAGCTTGAACCTCACCTCTGAACAACAAGCACAGTTGGAGCAAATTCGCAACAGTACTGACTCACAAATGGCTGCCATCCTGAATCCTGGACAACAGCAACAGTTCCAATCTATCCAAGCACAGCGTGAGCAGCTCAAAGAAGCAATGAAGGCGATGAACCTCACTCCTGAGCAGAAGGAGCAAATGCGCTCGATCCGGCAATCATCCCGTCAGCAGGTGAGTGGCATTCTCACCGAAGAGCAACAGCAACAACTGCGTCAAGAAATGCGCTCTCGTCGTGGTGGCGGAGGCAGAAGAGGGCCAGGAGCTCAATAATTAGGGCTTGCTGAATAAGTCGATTGACGCGGGTTTTGAAGTAATGAGTAATAAGTAATAAGTAGTAGTAGGACTTCAGTCCAAAGGGCAGAGGGCTCCAAGAAAAAAGATTGACCGGTAAAGGTTTGCTGCCAAGGCGATGAGGACAACGCAACGCCTTGGCAGCTGCTATACTCCCGTTTGAGTTCAGCCGAATTGTTACTTAAATTACTTTTTGAGACTTAAACTTAATTACCATAGATAGATACTCAAATGATGCTTTAGGTATAGGCTTTCCTAAAGGTCAACTGCTTCAGGAGGGTGCTGATGACTATAAGTCTACTTACTAGGGTAACATGTTCCGTCTGTTCTTTTAAAAGTGAACAACCAGTAATAACTAGAACAAATATATTAGGCGGTTCTACAGCTCTAGATACTAGACCACCAGGGACAGTACAATCAACCATCAATAATTGTTCAATTCAAGTATGTCCCAATTGTGGCTACTGTTGCCATAATCTTACTCAGGAGTATGCTCAGGCAGCTGAAATTATTGCCAGTAGAACCTATCAAACTCAACTTAAAAGTCCGGATTATCCAGAGTTGGCCAACTGGTTTCTCTGCCATGCCATGATCCAGAAACAAGCAGGAGACATTGCCCAGGCTGGATGGGCAAGTTTACAGGCGGCTTGGGTTTGTGATGACGCCAACAACGATAAAGCTGCACAAAAGATTCGTCAGCAAGCAGCGGCATTATTTCAAAAAGCGATCGCTAAAGGGGAGAATATTGACAAAGAGCCCATCACTAAAGACGTTATCTTAATTGACATCTACAGGAGGTGTGGTGATTTTGATGCCGCAGGTAAGATCTGTGCCAATGCTCTGCGGCAAAAGTCAACAGGTATCCAGGTTAAGCTGGTAGAGTACGAGCATCAACTGCTGCGAAAACAAGATAAGGGCTGTCATACACTTGAAGAAGCGATTAAGGTCATTTCAGTTTGTTAATGTGTTAGGTAGGTGGTAGGTGCTAAGAACACCCTACTTGCCGTGCGGGGAAATTGAACCCATTTAATCTCATTTTCTTAGACGAGGTAAGAAAAAATACACAAAACTATTGTTTGGCATAGTTTCCACTCTTATACAGTAAGCCCAAAATAGTTGTAACTGCTCAGAGGCTAAATCTAAATTATGAAATCTTAGTCATTTCTCAAAATTGTTGGGAACTATGCACCACAGCTAACACATCAATCTGATTTGCTTTTATCCGATAGATGATTCTATATGGACGTGAAATAACTTCACGAATACTCTGATCCTGAAACTCTGATACCGTGCGTCCTGAATAAGGGAATTCTGCAATTTGTTGCGAACGGCCAAGCAACTTCTCAATAGCACGATTTGCATATACTTTTGAATTTTGTGCAATGTAATCGTGTATTGACTGGAGGTGCTCAATCGCAGTGTTTGTCCAAACAACTTTCACGACTTCAACCCAAATTTTGCACGAACTTGCTCAATATCAAGGGTACGCTCAGCATTACTATCTTTCAGTCCTGACTCAATTGCCTGCCGGACATAGATTTTATACATCAGATCATCCCAAGTAGCATCTTCAGCGAGTTCTTCGAGTATGCGCCGTGCTTCTTGTTTAACTGAGATAGTTTCCATCGTCTGAATCTTGAATCACAGTCCTCTCCTAGTATAGCATTTCATTCAGTAGCTTTGTATAGGCAAAGTGCGATCGCAAATCTTCTGGTGCTCTTATTCCCAATTTCCGATTCCCGATTCCCGATTCCCAATGCCCAATTCCCGATTCCCAATTCCCGATTCCCAATGCCCAATTCTCAATTCCCAAAAGCATTATCCCACACATAATCAATAACTTGCTTGGACTGGTCGAGGGGGAGAAGCCGACAACGGTTTTGCTCGTCAAAGGATAAGAGGGGTTGATCTTTAACTAGGTGATCAGCTTGCGTGAAATTCCCCCGAATGTTAGCCAGGTTCTTCAATGGACCTTGGATATCAAAGTCGATTTTAGTACCCAGTTTCTCGTCCATCCATTCTTCGACACGATCATCAAGTTCTTGGGGTGTGAGGGAGCGATCGCTGGTGAGTAAATGATAGTATACCAACAGAATTTCCTTGGTTTCTTCCTCCTCTGCAAAATCGATGAGAGTACTCAGAGCACTGGTGTTGCTGGCAATGTTACGAAAGAAGAGTGTATCGGTTACATCTTTCTGAAATTTGATTTTTTTGTTCTGATACTTGGCATACTGCTGGAAGCCAAAACCGCCCAAAGTTATCAGCAGGGAAAGAACTGCTAAAAGCAGGGGAGCAAGATCTTTGACAGTGTTTGCGTCAGCTCTGAGAGCGGCGATATCCACAGGGCGACCAAGGGTCAGGAAGCCAATAACACCAATGATTAGGAGCAGTTGAGGTGCAACCTTTAACAAGAGAGGAATGGCTGCACCAATCGCAGGAACACCAAGCAACAATCGATCCTTCCAAGTCATACTGGTTTTGATGTTGGGAAAGAGGAATTCGAGATCCGGTTTGGGAACATTTTGATAGTAGTAAACGTAAGCTTTGCCGGGGATAAACTTAAGTTTGCTGACATCAACATTTTTTTCCTCAAAGTAAGTAGCATCTTTAAATCGCAAGAAAACAAAAATCTGTTTGAGGATGTCCAATTCGATTTCTTTGTGCCAAAACCACCGTTTAGTTTTAATGATTTGAGTCACATCGCCGCGATAATAAAAAACAATTTGTTCAAACTCATTAAAATCAATGTCTGTTTTGAGGTCAATAAGGGACTTTACTTTAAAAGCGCGTTGCAAAAACTCCTGGGTGAGGGGAATGTAATTGGCCCGTTCTAGAACTTCGGTAACAGCTACAATCAGTTCTGCCTCCATCTGTTGCACCTCTTCCGGGTTAGGTCGATGGACAACTTTGGTGACAGAATCGGGGTTGAAGGGCTCAAAATTGTATTTAACCGTTTCCAAATAACTGTGAAATTGGAAGTGATAGTAAGCTGAAAGAATATCGCAAAATTCGCGGAAGATCGCTTGTTGGTCAATGGAAAGACGACCGTCGGAGATACATAGATCGATGAGATCACTGCGACGGTAGGGGATATATGCTTCGCGATCGTTGTATACTGCCATTGATATCATGGGCAACAGGGAACAGAGAAAAGCCTACTTTCATCACCTCATGGTAAAGTTTTTTCATCGGGACTGCCTCCTGCCTAGCCTGCGGCTTCTGCTTGCAGTACTGCCTTTTGCCTCTTGGAAACGGCTCACTTTACCATAGAATGATTACCGAACCCTAACAAATTAACAGTAATGCAGGTAGTATTCCGCGAATTTAACCCTTTTGACTTGTGGATTTGGCTAGAGTTTAGCACTGTTCCCTCCCAGATGGAAAAGGAATACGTTGAAGAAGTTTTCAATTCTTGGTTTTTCTTAGGTAAACTGGGAGGATTTGATGCGGAAAGCCTCCAGGTTCAGGAAGTTGGCTTGGAGATCAGCTACATGGACTATGACCACAGCAGAGCTGATCGCAACATGATGGCTCTGATGCATAATAAGGGAGAGTTTGACTATTTAGGCACTTGGGGGCGCTGTTGGTTTGATCTCGGCACTAGTGACGCGATCGCTCTTGATATCCTGATCAACTCTCTCCAGCAGTTGTCCAAGGAATACGTCCTTATCGAACGACTACTCATCGGTGGAGAAAATGAAGATTGGTCAATAGAAGAGCATCGACAGTCCCTATTTTATGGAGATCAGTAAGAGGAAACAGCTAATCTGGCAACCAATCGCCAAGAATTTGCTCAGTAGAGTAGGGGCAAGTGGGTGGAAATGTTGTCGTATCCAACCCAGTTTGTCTTGCTGCCTCTCGACATGCTCTTCGATATTCCTTGTCAATAATTTCCTCTGGATAGTGCTTGAGGCTGGGACTATCTTCAATTTTGCGACGAATTTGTGAACGACCATCATTAATTGAATCTAACCAGCTATCAGAGCGACGTTGGGGTTGATATTCCCACTTCAGTAAATGAAGCATAACACGTTCCATTTGGGAGCCAATGGCACTACGTTCACTTTTGCCCAAATCCTCCACCTCTTCAATTAGATGCTCCCAGTCAACTTCTTCCCATCGTTGCTCTCGAAGGAGATAAGCAGTGTGTTGTGCCCATGCGGTCAGATCGGTGTTGTAGGTTGCTAACATGCTTCACCTAAGTACAAATCCTTTTTTCATATTGACACAAGAATTGATAACCTCAATTCCCAATTCCCAATTCCCAATTCCCAATTCCCAATTCTCAATTCCCAATTCTCAATTCCCAATTCTCAATTCCCCCGCCCATAGCCCAAACTAAATGTACCTGGCTTCAGACAAATTTCTGAGGGAGTTGTTGGGAAGTTAAAACTGACTTGTAGCTCCCCTGTAGGGGTAACACCTGTAATGATTCCCGGTTTGCCATCTACTATAATCTGACTTCCCAGGTGATGTAGTAGCTCTAGGTAAGACGGCAGCAAACTTTCTATACCAAATTCTAACCAATATTGGTATCCAGATAACAGTCCTTGGAGGACAATTGCTGCCAACATTTCCAGGGATGTTACTTGGGGATTTAACTGTTGTTGGCAAAAAGATTGTAAATTGATACCAGATTCAGGTACAGTATTGCTCCAGTTAATACCAATACCGATAATAGCTTTAGTAATCTGACTTCCCTGAATACGGGTTTCGGTGAGAATACCTCCTAATTTAAGTCCTAAAAGGAGCAAATCATTAGGCCATTTGAGCAAAACAGGGATACTGTAACTTCTCAAAGCTCTAGCAATTCCCCAAGCACTACACAAAGTTAGGTGAGCACTGTTGGATGCTTGAAGATGGGGAGCTAAAGCTACAGATAAGTATAATCCACCAATACCCGATTGCCATTGCCGTCCCCGTTGCCCCCTCCCTGCTGTTTGTTGAGCCGCAATAACTGCTCTGGGTATTGTTGCTCCTTGGTTGAGCAATTCCCAAAGGGTTTGATTTGTAGAAGACAGAGTTTCAAATATATGTAGGGGTATAGTTGGAAATTTGCTCTGCAGAGATAGTTGTTCCCTAACTTGTTGGAGAGCAGTTTTGAACTGTGTTTGATTAAAGCTCACACTTTTTCATAATTAATTATTACCATTTTACAGGGGTTTGAGCCTGTGTTTCTTCAGAGCAAAACTGGCAAGATGCGGTGTTCCACAATCGATACCCCACACCCCAGTTATCTATTGGTTTTATCCGAGATCGATTCTTCCATCACCACTACTGAACCAGCTATCGGTTCTCCTGCCAACTGTTCCGAACCAACAGCTTGCAACAGTTGACGCCAAGCTTGGGGAATATCATGAATTTGAACTAATTCAGTCGAAGCATCATACCAAATGCTGTTTGCGATATAGAGATTGACTCGCTGCACTAATCCAGTTGTATTTAACTGAGTTTCTACATCAGTCAGTTCCACTTTTTGCACTACTCCCTGATGCCAAACCTTTTCCTCTGACGAGGATGCGGTGGATGCACAATTAAGCTCAAAGTGCCAGCGATATTCTTGATTTTTTACTAAAGGTGGTACTTGCTGAGGAATGCTAACTTTGACAAAACCTGGAGTTTCCGGTAATTGGAAACTCATCCAATAGATTTCATTGTCTTCTTGATCTATTAGCGAAAACTGTCCGGAACTGACGCTACTAGTTTGATAGGGAATATAAAACCAAAAAGTTGGATGTTCATTCAGGGTCAATCCCGAAAAACCGGATTCACTAACAGGCAATAACGGCGTAAAAGGTGTATCTGTTTCCTCGCAATAACCACGACGGGTTCCTGATGGTTCTCGTTTATCCGGTGCCCCCTGCCGTGAAGGGTTTTCTCGCTGATTGGTTCCTACTATTGTTATCCCCTCAGGTTTTCCTTGGTGTGGGGGTCGAGGTCGATGGGAATTAACTTGTCCTTCTGGAATAACCTGTGATTGTGCTAGTGTCAGGCACTCAGTCAGATCGACTAATACTATTAAACTAATTATAAAAGTAAATTGCCACTTCATCATATTTATTGTTACCTTGATTATTCACTCAAAATTGTTTTTTAACTGCTACGATACTACCAGTAATAACTAAGGTTAATGCTGACGGTACTAATGGCACAACTACACCCTTGGTTAATAAGATAATCAAACAACTACTACACAGACAAATACAGGCAACTCCCCCGACTATTCCTTGATTGAGGAATGACCGAAACTGCCAAACGACGATGCCTGCCAACAAAGACCAAACTCCAACCCAAAGCAGATCACCCCACAGGGGCAAAAACCGCCATAACAGGCGCTGCTCCTCAACTGCACTCACAAATTGGCTCACCATTTGAGCATGAAGCAGCAAACCTCGTATTTCCTGGTTGTAAGGTGTGTTAAATTCATCTTTAGCCAGAGTCGGATCAGTAACACCAATAAGAATTATGCGATCGCTAATAAAATGAGGTTCAACCTGATTAGTCAACACTTGGGTTAGGGTGACTCGTTGAGCAATATCTTCCAGGGAGTTGTAAGTACGGTAATTGAGTAATATTTGGTGTCCTCGCAGCAACTTGCTTTGCTGATAAAAACCAGGTTGAGCCTTCAAAATCTTAAAACTAACAGAGCCAATTTGCCAGGACTCAGAAGTCGGAAAATCGAGGGAATAACCTTTGGCTTCTAAGTAGTAGAGTGCCAGTTGTGTACTCAAAGCATAGATTGCTGTACAGGGAGACTGACCTGGTGGATCTACTACTAACAGATGACGACGTATAATCTGATCTGGGTCTTTAACCGCATCAACAAAGCCAACTTGCTGTTCGGAAATTCCTGGAGGGGGATGAATGCCGGGATATGTACCCCCAGAATGGACACAAGGAGAAATTACATGCTGATGTTGCTGCAAATATTGCAATAAGTCAGCTCTACCCTTACCTTGTGGTAGATCTCGATAGATGTCTAAACCAATAATTTGAGGTTCATCTTCCTCTAACTTCTTCAACAGCCGCAACATCATCCCATCGCTCAAGGGATAGTTATCCTGTAACTGTTCGATATCCTTTTTAGTGACTTCAACGATTAACAAGCGCTCATCCGGCTTTTCCGCAGGAATTAACCGTATCATCTGATCGAAAACCTTGAATTCCCAAAACTGCCAAAATCCAAGCGATCGCATTCCCATCACCAAGCCGGTTACAATCAAACTAACTAGGAAGACTTGGGGTAGTGGCAGTCTGGGCAAAGATAGGCATTTATTCTGAGTTTGCTTCTGTAACTCTTCCCAAGTTGGTGGTATCTGTGCAGGATTTTGACAAACCATTGGCAACCAGCTAGCACAGGGATATTGAGCCTTCAATTCCTGCAATCTTGCCCTTGCTTCCCACACTGCCGCTGATAAAGATTTTCCCTTGTTAGCAAATGCTTTGAGGAAATAGAGCAAAAACTTCTGAGCAACCTCATCTGGCACTTTTTCCCGCATGACCATCGTTGCGGGAATCTGCAAACTTGCTAATTCTCTGGCTAACCCCAACCCATTACAAGAGTTGAAAATAGCTAGCTTTAAACCATGTTCAATAGCATCTGTGAGAGCGAACTTTAACTCCTCAATGGTCAGACTTTCCTGCTGATTGATGCCAAATATACCTTGTAAATTCTCCTGTGTTGAACTATGACCAGCAAAAAAGAGAATATCCCACTCTTGTTCCCACAGCTCACTGCTTAATTCACTTTTTTGAGGATTTCTGAGAGTACGAAGGTAGGCATGAGCTAATTCCTGCTGTAGTGAAGCCAAATCCCTCTCGATATCGATACCACTATTATTACCCAAAATCACCAAAATTCTGACTTGGTTGCTAGTTTTTGCCGCTGGGGGAAAGTCTATTTCATACTCGGAAGGACTTATGCTAACTTCAACCTTGAGCTCCTGAAAAACATCCCACAGATGCCAAGGTAGTTGCCACAGTTCGATATTGTCTGTTTGAATAATAAACCGTATTGGGTCATTGCTCTGCAAATGTTTTAACAGCTTATCCCGGAAGGGTCGAAACTGGATATCATTAGAATTAAGCCAATTATTAATGGCATTTTCCAAATCCTCAGCTGAGTCGAGAATGGAAAAATTAGTCACCTGGGCTGCTGGAGCCGTTAGAGCACGGGAATCATCAGTTTCTCCACCAGAGTGATAGCTTGAGTACCAATTACTACAAAATCGGGGTAGCTGGGGAGCTGGTGGCAACCATCCATTAATTTCCGTAGCAGTACTACTACCATCTTCCCCAATGCGGAGGATTACCTGAAAGCCTTGCTCAAAGTCTCCATTAACTATTTTTAAGTTGACTGACTTACCCATTGAGAATTGAGAATTGAGAATTGAGAATTGAAATGTTCCTCGAACCTCCTGACTGGAAAGAGACGCGGGGACGCGGGGACGCGGGGACGCGGGGACGCGGGGACGCGGGGACGCGGGGACGCGGGGACGCGGGGACGCGGGGACGCGGGAGATCGGAAGGGCGGCGTGGAGGGAAAGGGTGTAGATGTCGGTGGTGGCCGTAGCATTGGACGAGACGACATGCATAGCGGTG